>NZ_QPMO01000043.1:0-636 GCF_003344575.1 Staphylococcus sp. EZ-P03
TTTCCTTACGTTGACCGTTAGAAATGTTTATGATGGTACTGAATTAAATAAAAGTTTATCGGATATGTCAAAAGGTTTTAATCGTATGATGAAATATAAGAAAATTAATAAAAACTTAGTTGGTTTTATGCGAGCGACAGAAGTAACTGTAAATAATATAGATAATTCTTATAACCAACACATGCATGTGTTGGTTTGTGTAGAAAGCACTTATTTTTATAACACTGAAAACTATGTGAATCAAAAGCAATGGATTCAATTTTGGAAAAGAGCTATGAAATTAGATTATGATCCAAACGTTAAAGTCCAAATGATTCGACCAAAAAATAAACATAAATCTGATATAAAATCAGCCATTGATGAAACTGCAAAATATCCAGTAAAAGATACAGATTTTATGACTGATGACGAAGAAAGAAATTTGCAGCGTTTAGCTGATTTGGAGGAAGGACTTTATCGAAAAAGATTAATTTCATATGGTGGTTTATTAAAGGAAATTCATAAGGAATTAAATCTTGATGACGCAGAAGATGGCGATTTAATACATACAGATGATGAAGAAAAAGCAGATGAAGATGGCTTTTCTATTATTGCAATGTGGAATTGGGAACGGAAAAATTATTTTATTAAAGAGTA
>NZ_QPMO01000044.1:0-2594 GCF_003344575.1 Staphylococcus sp. EZ-P03
ACAGACGTTTGGGTATCTATGGGTGAACCTGATGAAGTTTGGGAAGAACGTATTAAATTATTAAAACCTTACCAAGTGGACCAAGCAATGATTGAAAAAACTGGCAACCCGCACGTTATCTTTGAACACTGCTTACCATCATTCCACAACACTGACACTAAAGTCGGTAAAGAAATCTACGAAAAATTCGGCTTAAAAGAAATGGAAGTAACTGACGAAGTCTTCGAAGGCAAACACTCAGTAGTATTCCAAGAAGCTGAAAACCGTATGCACACTATCAAAGCTGTTATGGTCGCAACTCTAGGAGATATTGGATAATCTAACCTCATATATAAAGAAATGCCATGGCTGGGAATATATTTCCTAAGCCATGGCATTTTTATTTTAGACTGACCGCAGTCTTATTTATCTTCTTTTGCTTTCTTTCTAGCAAATCTTCCGATTAGTGCAGCACCGAAGAGTGATGCTATCCAACCGATTGATGAAGAAGATTGCTCTTGTTGTCCAGTTGCTGGTAAAACTTTATCTTGGTTCTTAGTTTGTTGTTTGTCTTGAACCTTTTGACCTTGAACAGTTTGTTGTTGGTCGATCTTTTCTTTTGTTACATGTAAAACGCTATCTTTTGGAGTTTCTGATACAGTTTTGCTTTTTGCGACAGATGAATGACTTTCTGTTTGATCAGAACCCTTATCTTCATCTGTTACAGGCGATGAAGTGCTGCTTGAAGGTGTTGATGTTGTTTCAACCGCTTCAACCGTTTCAGATACTTTCGATTGTTCTGCTTCTTGTGCTTGTTGATGATTTGAATCTGGTTGTACTGTTTCACTTTCTGCAACTTCATTTTCATTAACAACATCTTCTTGAACTTTGTTATCAGTTGCAACAGAAGTTTCTTCAGTAACATCAACTGGAGACTCTGATGTAACCGGAGCCGGTTCTTCTACTGCAGGTTGTTCAGTTGTCGTATTATTCTCAACCGCTTCTGTTGATGCATCTTCAACACTCTCTTCAGACTCCTCTGAAGGTACTTCGCATACTTCATTCTCTACACTTACTTCTGTATTTGTGTCCATTGGTTCTGTTGCTGGCGTTGAATTTTGATTACTGTCTACCGGTGTATCTGGTGCATTTTCACCAGTATTATCCGATGTTTCGCTGTCTGGCGCAGGCGTTGAATCACATGTGCTCTCTTCATCGTTGGATGCGCTATTGTCACTCTCTGGTGTCTCGTTTTGATCAACTGGCGCTGTTTCAACAGGTTGTTTTTCTGAGCTCTCACTCTCTGTATTCTCTTCAGGTTGTGCTGTCTCTGTTGTGTCCGGTGTCTCAGAAGCAACTTCGTCTGTTTCGTCTTGAGGTACTTCTGTTTCAGAGGGGGTGTTAGGTTGTCCTGCCGGCTCCTCAGTTTTCACTTCTACAGGCACGACTTTACTTTCAGCTGCAGCCGATTGATTATCTGCACTGTCTTTAGCAGTTACAGTAATCACTTCATTACCTTTTAAAGCAACATCTTGTGTTAAGGCAACTGTCCATTTGCCTTCAGCATCTGCACGCGCCTCAAAACGTTTTCCATCCGCTAACACTACTGTTACAAGTGCGTTAGCTTCAGATGTACCACTCACACTTGAATCTGTTGCTTTAACTTCATTTACTACAGGTGCTTGCGGCGCCGTTGTATCTTCAACTACTTTTGTTGCTTCTTGTGATGCATTACCAGCTTTATCCGTTGATACTGCTTTAATTGGTGCTTGATATGCGAATGGTGTATCAAATTCTGCTGTCCAGTTTCCTTGTGCGTCTGTCACAACTTCTTTTGTCGATCCATCTGCCAATGTTAACTTCACGGTACTTGATGGTTCTGCCGTTCCTGATACTGTATTTGTGCCCGCTTCTACCTTGTTAATTACAGGTGTTTGTGGCGCCGTTGTATCTTCAACTACTTGTGTCGCTTCTTGTGATGCATTGCCTGCTTTATCTGTTGAAACGGCTTTAATCGGTGTTTGATATACAAATGGTGTATCAAATTCTGCTGTCCAATTTCCTTGTGCATCTGTCACAACTTCTTTAGTTGATCCGTCTGCCAATGTTAATGTCACAGTACTTGATGGTTCTGCTGTTCCTGAAACTGTGTTTGTGCCCGCTTCTACTTTATTAATAACAGGTGTTTGCGGGGCCGTTGTATCTGCAACCACTTGTGTCGCTTCTTGTGATGCATTGCCTGCTTTATCAGTTGAAACGGCTTTAATTGGTGCTTGATATGCAAATGGCGCACTGAATTCTGCTGTCCAGTTTCCTTGTGCGTCTGTCACAACTTCTTTTGTCGATCCATCTGCCAATGTTAACTTCACGGTACTTGATGGTTCCGCTGTTCCTGATACAGAGCTAGTACCTGCCTCTACCTTATTAATTACTGGGACTTGCGGGGCCGTTGTATCCACTACTGTTTGTGTTGCCTCTGTTGAATGATTGCCAGCTTTATCTGTCGATACTGCTTTAATTGGCGCTTGATATACAAACGGCGCATTAAACTCTGCTGTCCAGTTTCCTTGTGCATCTGTCACAACTTCTTTAGTTGCTCCATCTGCCAATGTTAA
>NZ_QPMO01000045.1:0-2879 GCF_003344575.1 Staphylococcus sp. EZ-P03
GGTCGGCTTAATAGCTCACGCTATGCCGACATTCGTCTACAAGTTTAGTTAAGGGTTCTTCTCAACGATCAATAAATTTTCTCGGCATAAAAACGTGTTATAATTTAATTAGCGTTCTGTTTTCTTTTCACTGTTCACTTCCAAAAATGAAAATAGTGAAATCTTAAATGCCTTTAATTTTAATTTTAAAGGGGTATTTTAAAGTTTTAGGGGTAAATCATATAGTTTTATACCTAAAAACATACATAAGCTCTTAAAACGCAAATATGAGCCAAATAAATATATTCTCATTTTACAAACAAAAAATATGCAAAACCAGTGACTAATTTTTTAGACACTGCCCATTTACATGCAAATTTAAAAATTGGCATGAAAAGTGGGTAACCATGCTGGTTAAACGCTATAGTTCCCGCAGGGGCTAAAAACATAAAAAACGCTAGCTTTTTAGCTAACGTTTCACATTTTTTAAATAATAATTTTGTTTTTCAAAATTCCAAATTGCAGTAATTGAATTTGCTTTTTCTTCTTCGTCTGTCATTTTTTCTTCGTCACTTGTATTAATTAAATTACCTTCTTCGGCATCATCTAAATTTAAAATTTTATGTTTTTGTTTAAGCAATCCACCATAACTCAACATACGTTTTCGATATAAACCTTGTTCTAAATCACTAACAATTTCTGAATCTTTTTCACTATCTCCGGTTAAATAATCCGATGACTTAACCGAATATTTTGAAGTCTCTTTGATTGCTGCTTGAATATCTTTATCGCCTTTTTGATTTGGTTTGATCGCTTTAATATTTGCCACTGGTCGATAATTAACCTGAAGTGCTTTTTGCCATAAATCAACCCATTCACTCTGCGTTATATAATTAGCTTTATTTTTAAAATAACTATTTTCAACACAAAGTAAAACATGCATATGTTGGTTATAACTACCGTCATTTTGATTAACGGTAACTTCCGTAGAACGCAAAAATCCGACCAAATTTTTTTTAACTTTTGTATACATTTTTAATTTATTAAAAGCCTTAGACATATCTTTTAAACTTTTTTCTAAATGTTCTCCATCTATCGCATTTCGTGTTGAAAGAGTTAAAAACAACCAACGTGCTTTCGGCTTTTCTTTAACCACTTCTCCAATCACTCTCTGAGCTTGATAACTATTTTTCATAGCACGCCTCCAATTACAAACTGGACATAATTTTGATTTACAAAACCATGTCTTATGTAACTTCAAATAACCTTCATCAGTTGGCTTAAATTCTAAGACGCTACCACATTGTTTAACATTATAAGCTTTTTTAACTTTTAATATTTCAAGAATTTCTGCATAACTCACATTATCGATTTTCTTTTCTTTCCATGGGCGTTGTTTCCCACTTTTCGACATATCTTTCAATATTTCATTATCTTGATTTTCGGCTATATTTCTTGTATTATAAGAATGCATATAAAAAGACCCCCAGTATTATTTAAGATTCGACACCTTAATAATATAACTGGGGTTTTTTAATGTCAAATTTTCCTTTCAACTATAAAAAGCACATTAAATGCTGTTATATCAACGCTCAACCCAATTTTAATATCTTTGAGTTATTTCTATATAGTATCAAGACAAGAAGAAACTCGTTCCACTCGTTTCAGAAAAAACTCAATTCTCTTTTTTTAATTCTTCTTTTTCTTTTAATTCCATTGCTCTTTTTAAACGCAATTCCATTTCTTCTTTTTTCTTTTTATCATGCTCATAATTTCTTTTTTCAAACATATCTAAAGCTTTATTTATTATCAAAATTTCATTAGTGAAATCTTTTCTTTTACGATATATTATCGCTAATCTTTTAAAAGGAAAAGGGCTAGTATCCTCTTCAAATGTATTTTTTAAATACATTTCAATAGCATTATCTAAATATCCCTCTTCTTCTAATTCTTTAGCTTTAGCATTTCTACTAGCAAAATTATTTGGCATTTTAATACTAGAATCATATGGTTGTTCTTCAAACACTTTTTTCTTATTTTTTCGTTTTTGAGACTCTACCCATATATCTATTCTAAAACCTATGTTCCCAGATGGATCATAAGTTAAATTACCAGATGAATCTTTACTTGGAAACATAACTGCTAATACATCTGGTAAATAAATCGTCCTTAAAGTGACATTAATATTATTAAATTTAACCAATTTTTCTGCTTTTTCTCTTGGTATGTAACCTATCTTAACTGACTTTTTTTCATCATTTTCTTCATAATCTGCCATTATTTTTATAGCATTGGAATCATATAAATTACTCGGCTCTTTTTCTGCTCTTAAAGATAAATTATCTCCAATAACAGCTTTAAGTGCATCTTCTTGACGGTAAGATACGCCTGCGACATTACATAACGAATAAATTTTTTTAGGTGTTCCTTTAGGTTGTTTTCTAATAAATTCAACTATATCCTCATCCTCTGAAGCATTGTCTTTTCTAAAAGGAACATCAAATTCTCTTTCTTCTAAACTATAAATTAAAGAAATATCTGCATACTTTTCATGAGCTTCAAGAGCTAAATCAATTCTACGTTGCTCTTCATCACTTCTTTTATCAGTTGATTCTTTTTTCATTTCTTCAGATTGGGTTTTCTTTTTTTCTGCTACAAAACTATTATCATCTTTCTTTTCTATTGCAAATAATTTTTTTAATTTTTTAAACACAATATATCCCACCTCTCCAATATATTTTTAATAATATCAAACAAAATTAAATATATATATTTTTATTCCAATTGCTTTATTGACGTTGAGCCTCCGAACCCTTAACAATCCCAAAACTTGTCGAATGGTCGGCTTAATAGCTCACGCTATGCCGACATTCGTCTACAAGTTTAGTTAAGGGTTCTTC
>NZ_QPMO01000002.1:0-24350 GCF_003344575.1 Staphylococcus sp. EZ-P03
ATATGTGTAATTTATATAAAAACCCCGCTGAAATTCAATTTGGAATTTCAGCGGGGTTCTTTTGAGGCTGTATTTATGTCCCAGCCCCTTTTTCCTTTAATGAAAGTATTGTGCAACCTAGTATATTATCGTAAAAAATAATAAAGATTAAAAAGTTTTATATCGGGTAATGACATCATATCAACTTTTAGAAGGGATTTAGGTTTATGAAAGTCAATAAGATGACCAAAGTGTTTTGGTTTGCGCTTACGATATGCACACTTTTTGTGATTTTCGGCGCAATTTTTCCAAAACATCTTGAGACAGGGACGCAACAAATTACAACTTTCATCGCAAAATATTTCACTTGGTATTATCTGATTTTATTATTAGTGATTTTGATTGTTTGTATTTATTTGTTGTTCTCACGTTATTCTAGTATCACTTTAGGTGAGGAAGGAGAAGATCCTGAGTTTTCACTGCAATCTTGGTTTGCGATGTTGTTTAGTGCAGGTATGGGAATTGGTTTAGTATTCTGGACAACAGCAGAACCTATCAGCCATGCTTATACACAAACACCGTTACATAAAGCAGGGACGCAAGCAGCCATTGATGATGCGATGCAGTTTGCATTCTTCCACTGGGGTGTGCATGCTTGGGCAGTATACGGTATTGTCGCATTAGTCTTTGCCTATTTCAGTTTCCATAGAGGCTATGCAGGGTTAGTCAGTGCAACATTAGTGCCGTTATTTGGTGAAAAGCGCATGCGCGGTCCTATCGGCGGAATGATTGACGTACTTGCGATTATTGCGACAGTGACGGGTGTAGCCGCAACGTTAGGATTCGGTGCACTGCAGATTAATGAAGGGCTGCATTACTTATTCAAACTGCCGTCTAACTTTGGAATGCAAGTTGTCATTGTAGTGATTGCGACAATCTTATTCACATGGAGTGCTTGGTCAGGGATTGATAAAGGGATTAAAACACTCAGCAACATCAATATGGTATTAGCATTTATCGTATTGATTGTCTTGTTCGCAGTCGGACCTACATTATTCACATTGAATAACTTTACCAACTCATTAGGAAATTATATTTTCAATTTCTTCGGTATGAGTTTGCGTATTCCGCAAAATGGCGGCGACAAATTCCAATGGATGCAGAACTGGACAGTATTCTATTGGGCATGGTGGATTTCATGGGCACCATTCGTCGGTATCTTTATTGCTCGTGTTTCACGCGGCCGTACAATTAAAGAATTTATTTTAGGTGTATTATTTGTGCCGGCATTAGTATGTTTCTTCTTCTTTGCGGTATTCGGTTCAGCTGCGATTTATTTACAAAAGAATGGTATTGCGGATATTGCAAAAGAGGCAACTGAAACAGCTACGTTTGCAACACTGCAGCATTATCCGTTAGGTTTCATTTTAAGTTTAGTGTCGTTAGCAGTCATCATGATTTTCTTCGTCACATCAGCTGACTCAGCGACTTATGTATTAGGTATGCTGAGCTCAAAAGGCAGCATTACCCCCTCATCTTCAGTCAAAGTTTCATGGGGTGTGATTTTAGCCTTGTTCGCATTAATCATGATTTATACAGGAGGAACACAAGCGATTCAGAACTTGTTGATTATCGCAGCGTTGCCTTTCTCCATTGTCATTATCTTTATGATGTGGTCGTTGTTTATAGCGTTAGGCGAAGAAAAACCGAGGTATCACACGTCAAATCATAAGCAGCGCAAAGTGCTGTCTAAAAAGCGTAACCGTAATATTTCAGAGTCGGATTCTTAAATATAAAGCATAAGTTGCTACATACAATACGTATTGTATGTAGAGCTTATGCTTTTTAATTTTTAATTGGTTAAATTCAATGTGTTTTCCAATTGTTTAGCAGGGGTATTTAAATATTAAAGTAATTAACATTAGGATTGAGGAGGTGCAGCACCGTGAGAAGATTGAAAAATTTCATATTAGGTCTTTTGATTGTGGCAGTTGTAGGTATGCTTGTCTTTATGCTTATGAAAGTACCTCAAGTACCGCAAGTCGATACTTATCAGCAACAGCTTCTGACTTTCGCATGGTTCTTGCCAGTACTGTTTACCTTAGCTGGTTTACTGATTTTACTCGGCATCATATTGATTTTCAGTCTGTTTGCGCCCACACATCGAAAACCGGGATTGTATAAAATCTATTCGGATGGTCATATTTATATATCAAGAAAATCAATTGACAAAGTTGCACTTGATACTATGGCACAATATGATCAGCTCATGCAGCCGAATGTGGTGACAAAATGCTACAGCAAGAAGAAAAAGTCTTACATAGACTTAAAGGCTGATTTCTTTTTACCAGATCAATCACATGCACAAACAATAACTGAAAATGTCAGAACAGATATTAAGAAAAACGTAGAGTATTTTGCGGAAGTACCTATTAGAAAATTAGAAGTAAATGTTAAGGATCAAAAAAGTCCATCAAGTCCAAGAGTGTTATAAAGGAGGGGGAACAGGATGTCTAACGAAAACAAACAAAAACCGAATGATTCTACACAACACGTTGTTGATTTTATAAAGAGTTACATTGGAAGAATTGTTGGCTTTTTAGTCTTTTTAGTCATTGCGATTTTATTCTTAACCATCGGCTTTTGGAAAACCGTCCTGATTATCGTGTTGTGTTTAATCGGAATAGGAATCGGGTACATTAAAGACCGTAGACAACAATTTCTAAACTTTTTAAATCGGTGGAGTTAACTTATAATTTTAGTAAACATTTGAGACGCATATGGAAATTTCTAAATAAAAAGGAGAATGCACTATGGCAGTTGATAATACTAAAGCAAAACAAGCTTATGACCAAGAAACAGGGGTAAACCAAGTGGAGCAGCAAGAAAACCAAGCGAACCAACAACCTAAATTCCAAAATAAATTAACATTCGCAGATGAAGTTATTGAAAAAATTGCTGGTATTGCGGCACGCGAAGTAGACGGAATTCTTTCATTGAAAGGCAATTTCGTCGACAGCATCAGCAACCAATTCTCTAGTACTGAAAATGTAACACAAGGTGTTTCAGTTGAAGTAGGAGAAAAACAAACAGCAGTAGACTTAAAAGTCATTTTAGAATACGGTGAAGCAGCACCTAAAATCTTCCGCAAAGTGACAGACTTGATTAAAGAACAAGTGAAACACATGACTGGCTTGCAAGTTGTTGAAGTGAATATGCGTGTTGAAGATGTGATGACACGTAAAGAATTCGAACAAAAACAAAAAGATAATAAAGAGCAGCAAAAACAAGAAAAAGGATTACAATAAGTAATCTGAAGCATAAAGCAATGGCAGAGGACGGAAATAGATTTCCGCCCTCTTTTTTTGGATGAAATAAAAAAAGACAGGAAGTCTATGCTTCCTGCCAGAAAATAAAAGTAGTTGATTTAGTTAGGGGATAGAGGATTGTCGACTTTCACGTAAGTATATTCATGTGCCTCATCTTCTAAACGCATAGTAGTCACGCATTTATAGTCGATAGTCTGATCAAAAAAGACTTGTTCGATACGTGATAAACGTTCATTATCAATCTCTTTATCCTCATGCATTTGTTGGAACTTGGCTTGTGTTATACGTTTAACTTCGTTCCACAGACTGTTTTCAAATGCGGCACTATCTTCTGCGTGTTGTGCAATAGTAAGAATCATTTCGCCTAAATGATTTTGAATCGTTGAATAGAAAGCTTTGTTGAAAACAGAAACAGATTTATCAGTTAATATACGTGATTTCTCATGGAAATGTGCAGTTGAATAACCAAGTTGATTCAACTGTGCTTCATCAATTCTCAAGCCCTCAAAATCTCTAATAAAGATACGGTTGAAGCTGCCGTCAAGGTTAAATGAAGCAACCGCATTTTGTAAGTGTGCTTCTAATGCAATGCCGTATTTGACCATCAGCGGAACAACTAAATCTACTAAGGCTTGTGCATAATCTGAAAGCCATGATAATGCGGCAGATTCGAATGTATCAAAATTTTGTGCTGCTTTGAAACGAGTAATCAATGTATTGACCACTGCTGTACCTTCATTAGGATTTACTGACACAAAGCTCGATGGAATGATATTTATCGTATTGTCTTCTGTAAGGTGATAAACATTTTCACGTAATAATGAACCTAATTGTTCGCTGCGTTCAGTTTGATATTCGCCTTGATCATTCGCATTATAAAAATGAATACCTGCTGTTTCAGGAATCGTTGAAGCTTTGATGTCTTTAAATAATGCATCATGCGCTAAGATACGATTGACGATGTGTGTCACTAACGGTCCATTGAAAGTAGTTTGTTCAGATAGGGTACGGATTTCACCTGTAATATGCACATTGGTAGATAACTTCACATGCGGTGTTGTTTGCGGCAGTTTCGGTACCAAGGTTCTAAATGATAGACCGGCATAATACGTTGTATCATAATCAATGTCTAAGATAAGTCCTTGATTGATTTCATCTTGGTAATCGCGATGCAAAATTTCATCATATTGCCACGGATGCAAAATAATTATGCTGAAAGCATCTTTGGCATCATTAGGTACAACTTGATCAAAGGCTGTTTTCAGACCTTCAAAAGCATTAAAGAGCGTGTCATTATATGTATGCTCCAGTGTTTGTGTTCGAACTAAGTCATTATGCACCGCAATCCATTTTAATGCTTGTTTATGCTGAAACTCTGAAGAATAGCGGATATTCATTTCAGGCGTTAAGCCTTTGCGCAGTTTGGCACCCGGATGAAGCGGATGACCTTCGATGACTGCTTGCTCAGAGCGTAAATAACTATCTGAAGCCTGTTCGATAATTTCAAGCATTGATTGTGTATCGTCTTTTAAAGCAGTAGCCTGATAGCTTAATGCAAGTGCCATATTGGCTGCACTGTTCATCATATCATCACTGAATTGCTGGCTTGCAGGACCTTTATATTGCGGTGCCTCTTTCAAAATGACATCTAATACTTCTTCTGGATGCATAATACGCTGTACATGATTAGAATCAGATAGGGACACAAAATAAAAAGGACCTTGCATATCAATGCGGTCAAAAGCATGGAACCCTGAAATAGGGGCATACAGTGATTGATCAGAAGCCGGCCAATCCATTTTCATAACTTTTTGTGTTGGGGACACAAGCGCAAACGGAACTTCTTCTGCATTAAGAATTTGCGAAGTATGGGCTTGGTTCACCATATTTTCTCTATAAATTGAAACCACGAGACGTTTGGTAATTAAATCTCTGGCTGTAAGTAAAACTTTAGTAAATTGTTCAGCCCACAATGGGTGGTTGGCACTAAGGAAATCAAATGCTGATTGTTCCTCTTGTGTCAGGTTGATTGGTTGCTGATGAGTATCTTGTAAATTATTTTTCATAATACACCTCTTAATTAATCATTTTACAAAACTACTAAAGATTTGTATAATCCATCATATCGGTAATGATAATCATTATCAATTAAAAAGACAGGTGGAATTTTGAAATGGCCAAATATTTTTTTCCAAGTTCATTCCTACTGTTTTTGGGGAATTGGATCGGACAAATTGCATTAAACTGGTATGTTTATGACTCTTACCATAATGCGTTTTATCTAGGTCTTGTCAATTTCGTACGGCTCATTCCTATTTTATTTTTAAGTATTTGGGCCGGTGCGATTGCAGATAAGTATGATAGAGGCGTATTAATTCGTATTACGATTACATCTTCTGCCGTTTTAACTGCAATCTTATGTTTTTTAAGTTTTGAAATCGGGGAATTGCCAATATACATTATTTTGATTTATGCCTGCGGGAGAGGCATACTTAATGCTGTAGAGACGCCGATCAGACAAGCGATTTTACCAGATTTGTCTGAAAAGCTCAGTACAGTCAAGGCAGTTTCTTATCATTCATTTATTATCAATATCTGCCGATCAATCGGACCTGCAGTTGCAGGCGGGATTATAGCGGTGCTGAATGTAAAGTTTGCCTTTTTAGCACAAACTGTTGTTTATGTGGGTGCTGCACTTTTATGTGTACCGCTGCACTTTAAAACAGCTTCAGCTTCTACCGAAGAAGCAGATGCCCGCTTTTCAGTGTCGGTCGTCAAAGATTATTTTAAAACACATGTACAAGGACTTAATATTTTTATTACATCATTGCTTATCATGGCAACTGGCTTTTCATATACCACGCTTTTACCTGTATTAACCAGTTTGAACTTTCCAGGTCAAGCCTCTGTCTTTGGTATTGCGATGACATTTAGTGCACTCGGCGGTATTACTGCAACATTGCTATTGCCGCAATTATTGAAATTATTTTATTCAATCAATGTGTATTATCTGAGTTCGATTTTATTCGGTATAACATTATTGATGGTGATCATGCCGAACTCGATTTTACTTTTTGGATGTATCTTCTTAATAGGATTATTCAGTCAATGCGCACGTACGACCAATCGTGTTTATTTCCAAACACATATCGAACCAGAAAAGCGCGGTCGTATATTAAGTATTGTCATGATGGACCGCGGTATGATTCCGTTAGGTGCTGTCATTATGAGTGCTTTAGCAGAGATGATTGGTATCGTGCCTACATTTATTACGATGGGAATCAGTACGATTGTCATCGCGACCTTGTTTTACGGGGTTAAAGAACTGAAGAATAGAGGAAGTGTAATATAAATGGAAACAACAATTCAACAAGCAGATATGAATATGCAGCACCGTGTATTCAATGCATGGGTCAAAGAGCATATCTATCCAGAAGGTACGCATATCCGTCATTTAGAAGACAGATTAGAAGTACAATATAAAGGACAGCTGCTATTTGTAAAAATTACTGACCGCGGTGCCTTTGAACGTTATAAAATGGCGGGACAAATTCAATATCAAGTCGGTAATCAAACAACAACGATTGCTTCCTTAGAAGCTTTAGTAGAAATATTAGAAACACATTTCGATACACCTTTTCCTGAACGTTTGAAACAAGAATTGATTCACAGCAGAAGAGGTTTTGATTTAACCTATGCGCAAATGGAGCAGCGCAGAAACTTGATTCAAGACAGCATGAAATTCTCAAGAATGCCTGTAAGTTTGAATTACTTTGCGTGGATGTCACATATGACTGCGTTGGGTGAAATGGATGATTTGCTTTACTCTGAAAGTTTAGTCGCTGAAGGGCATCCGACACATCCATTATCGAAAACCAAATTGCCTTTGACGAATGAAGAAGTGCAGCGATATGCGCCTGAATTCGAACAAATCATTCCATTAAAAGTTATGCTCCTGAAGAAAGCAGATGCAGTGACAACCAGTGCATCGCACGATCAAGACTTTATGCTGAATGAAGTTTTGAAACATCACAAACAGCAATTAAAAGATTATGCGAAAGCACTCGGCTATAATATTGATGATTTCGAAGTGGTGATTGTACATCCTTGGCAATATGAACATGTCATTGTGGAGCAATTTAAGTCATGGATGATTGAACAGCGATTAATTCCGACACCCGTAACGTTGAAGTCTAAAGCGACGTTATCATTCAGAACGATGGCGCTGTTAGATGATCCGTTTCATATTAAATTGCCGGTACAAGTACAAGCAACAAGTGCTGTGCGTACTGTGTCTTCTGTAACAACAGTAGATGGACCTAAACTCAGCTATGAACTGCAAGATATGCTAGATGTTTACCCGCAGCTGAAAGTCGCAAAAGAACCGTTTGGTCTGCATGCTGAAACAGAACCGGATGAAGCACGTCAATTAGCATATATTGTAAGGGAAAAGCCTGAACTAGATGGGGAAGGCGTTACTGTCGTCACAGCTAGTTTAGTCAATTCTAATCCTGTAGATAATAAGAAAATTGCAGAAAGTTATTTAGAATGGGTGGATAATGAAGTGACACCTGATTCTATCAAACAATTTATTACTATCTATGCACATACTTTAATTCCGCCGCTGATTGCTTATATTCAAGAATACGGTATAGCATTAGAAGCACATATGCAAAATACCATTGTGAAATTAGGCAAGGATTATAAAATGACTTTCATGGTCAGAGATTTAGGCGGTTCGCGTATTGATTTAGATACTTTGAGAAAGAAAGTACCGAATGTACGCGTTGAAAATGAAAGTTTAATTGCAAAAGATATGGAAGCGGTGATTGCGAAGTTTCAACATGCAGTGATTCAAAATCAATTAGGAGAATTGATTTATCATTTAAGCCAATATGAAGGTGTGACGGAAGCGGAATTGTTTGAAATTGTGCAGCATATTACGAAACAAGCGATAGATCCTAACCAACCGCATGCAGAAGTATTGCATCGCGTGCTGTTCGGACCGACAATCAAAGTGAAGTCGCTGCTTCGAATGCGTATGGAAGGCAAAGTGAAACGCTATGTCAATACAGTTCTAGAGAATCCGTTGCGAGAAGGAGAGTGAGTCATGTGGCTTATGTAGAAATAGATTTAGCCAAAATCAAATTTAATGCGCTGATGCTGAAACAAAAGCTGGACCAAAGCAATTTGGAAATGATGCCGGTTATAAAATGTGTTGCCGGAGATAAGCTGATTGTAGAAGCTTTAAAAAGTTTAGGTTTTAATCAAATGGGTGATGCACGTATGGTCAATATCGATCAACTTAATGATGAAGCACTCTCCTATATGCTGATACGGACACCAAACCGCAGTGAATTAGAAGATTGTGTTAATAAGACAGCTATCAGTATTCAAACAGATATTGAAACTATCCGTTTATTAAACGAAACAGCTAAAGCACAAGGGCGCAAACATAAAATACTCTTAATGGTAGATTGGAAAGACAGCCGCGAAGGTGTATTAACATATGATGTGGTGCGTTATATCAATGAAATCATGTATATGCCTAATATCTGTCTAGCAGGACTGGCTTTCAACTTTATGTGCTTTATGGATTTTCCGCCGACGGAAGAAGATATCTTGCGCATTAATCAATTCATACAAAATATAGAAAAAGACACAGGCTATCCATTGAATATGATTTCCGGCGGTAATTCCAGTGCCTTGCCGCTGCTGGATTATTGTACATTCGGCAGAATCAATCATCTGCGCATCGGAGAATCGTTATTCAGAGGTGTCAGCACAGTAGATCAGCAGCCGATTCATTATTTATATCAAAATGCGATTACGCTGAAAGCTGAAATAATAGAGATTAAACCTAGAATTGATGTGAAGCGGGATACATCCTACCTGCAAGCCATTTTAGATATTGGACATATCGATACAGTTGTAGAAGATATCACGCCGCTCAATAATCAAATCAAAGTGATGGGCGCAACCAGCGATCACTTAATGATTGATTTGCAGAATGCTGATTATTATCAAACCGGCGATGTGATTGAATTTACATTAGGCTATAATGCATTGGCACAAAGTATGTATCAAAAAACATTGAAGCATGTCTACATTAAAGATGCAGGTGTGCAAGTGCTAGTAGACCACTTTAAAACACATCCTGACCATGTACAAATCAGGCCCTAATGCTTAAAAATAAGAAAGTATTGTGAAAACCGGACTAATTTGTTCGGTTTTTTTCTTAAAAAAATTTATATCTATATTGACATTGAGAATCGTTATCAATAAAATAAAAGTAAGATGATTGAATGAGCGCTAAATGGGATATATCATAATGAATGAAAGCGATTGTAATCCTTTCTGGCATACATAACTTGGGCGATTGTATGATAGCTTTAAAGTTAAGAAAAAGCGTCATTTCATTTGTGTCTCATAAAGCATCTAACCATATTAAGGAGTGAAAGCATGAACAAATTAAAGTTTCTTGGTATTCTTATGTTAGTACTCGCTTTGACAGTAGTTGCTGCATGCGGAAATAACAGCAAAGACAGTTCAAAGGAATCTGACAGCAAATCTTCAAAAGATACAATTGCAGTAAAAAATGAAGCAGGCACTACAAAAGTTAAGAAAGATGCTAAACGTGTTGTTGCTTTAGAATATTCATTCGTTGATGCCTTAGCGGCATTAGATGTGAAACCTGTCGGTGTGGCAGATGACAACAAGAAAGATCGTATTATCAAACCGATTCGCGAAAAAATCGGTGATTATGAGTCAGTAGGTACACGTAAACAACCTAACTTAGAAGTCATCAGTAAAGAAAAACCTGATTTGATTATTGCGGATGCGCAACGTCATAAAGGTATTTATAAAGAGTTGAACAAAATTGCTCCAACAATCTTATTACCAAGTTTCGATGGAGACTACAAAGAAAATCTTGAATCATTCAAAACTATCGCAAAAGCCTTGAATAAAGAAAAAGAAGGCCAAAAACGTTTAGATGAACATAAAAAGAAAATGGATGAGTACTCAAAAGATATTACTTTAAATAAAGATTTAGCTGCTTTACCAGCTGTTTTAACTAAAACAGATATCATGGCACACTCAGATAAATCTTATGTAGGTCAAGTATTCAATGAATTAGGATTTAAAGAAGCATTAAACAAAGATGTTTCAAAAGACTTGCCTAAGTATTTAGAAGGTCCGTACTTGAAGATGACAACTGAACAAGTTGCTAAAGTAAATCCTAAACAAATGTTCATTATGATTGATGAAAAAGACAAACCGTTATTGAAAAAACAAGAGAACGACAAAGTATGGCAAACAATCGATGCAGTTAAAAACAAACGTGTTTACACTGTAGACCGCAGTACATGGTCAAGATCTCGCGGTTTGATTTCATCAGAGGAAATTGCGAAAGAATTAGTAAAACTATCTAAAGAACAAGACAACAAATAAGCGATTAAGAATAATAGAAGGGTGAACGGCTATGACGAACCAATCTAGCCACAGCCTGGTTGAAAAGAAACAAAGAAGACGCACAACGCTCCTGTTTATCGGGAGTGTGTGCTTTCTTTTTCTTATTATCTATTTCAATTTGACTGTAGGCTCAACACATATGAAGTTTAAAGACGTTGCAGATTATTTACTTTGGCATCATGACACGAAAAATACATTTATTATACATAATATCCGTATGCCTAGAATGGTAGGCGGTTTATTGATTGGTGCGGCTTTAGCAGTGGCGGGTCTGTTTATGCAGGCCATGACACGCAACCCGCTTGCGTCACCGCAAATATTCGGTGTGAACGCAGGTGCCTCATTTGTAATCGTTGTGATTACAGTAATCTTCCCGGCATTAACTGCGATTTCAACATTACTAGCATTTATCGGCGCTTTGATCGGCGGCAGTATTGTTTATATGTTGTCGGATTCTACGCGAGGTATGACACCGGTTAAGTTAGCATTAGCCGGTATGACAGTGCATCTCTTCTTCACAAGTTTGACGCAAGGGATTATTTTATTGAATGAAGATTCTACAACAACCGTTTACTTTTGGCTTGTAGGTACATTATCTACATTGAAATGGCCGGATGTCCTTTCCATTATGCCTTGGATTATCGGCGCATTTATCGGTGCGTTGTTTATGGCACGCCAAATCTCTGTATTGGAACTTGGAGATGAATTAGCACGCGGACTAGGACAAAATATTAAATTAACACGTATGCTGCTAGGGGTACTGGTAGTAATTCTAGCTGGTGCTTCAGTATCAATTGCAGGGCCGATCGGCTTTATCGGATTGATTGTGCCGCATATCGTTAAATATTATACCTCTCATAACTATTTCGTGATTATTCCGTTGACGATGATCTTCGGTGCAGCATTGTTGCTGCTATCAGATGTACTCAGCCGTCTGATTTCATTTCCGTTTGAGACACCTGTCGGTATTGTGACATCATTCGTAGGAGCTATTTACTTCTTAGCATTAACATTGAGAGGGGTGAAACGGACATGACAAAGCATTTAGGACGCAAATATTCTATCGTCATCGCCATTTTGATTATTGTTTCTATCTTCTCATTATGTGTCGGTGCAGTGTTTGTCAATCCGCTGCAAGCAGTCAGAGGTTTGATTCTGCAAGATGACTTCATTGTGAATCAATATCGTGAACCAAGATTATTTGTCGGCTTGCTGGTCGGCAGCAGTTTAGCGATTTCCGGTGCAGTCATTCAAGGTGTGGTCCGCAACCCATTAGCTTCACCTGACGTCATCGGTATTACAAAAGGTGCAAGTTTAGCGGCAGTTACAGTCTTGATTCTGTTTCCGAAAGCACCTATTTATGTCTTGCCTGTCGCATCGTTTGCCGGTGCATTAGTCATCAGTTTATTATTGTCTTACTTAATCGCACGTAAAGAAGTACAAGGTTCGAATTTAGCATTAATCGGTTTAGCAATCGGTGCGATATGTATGGCGGTTGTACAATACTTATTAATCCGTTTCCCAATCGAAGCGAACTTAGCATTAGTCTGGTTGACGGGTAGTTTATTCGGCCGTTCTATGGAACACGTGATTTCCATTTTACCGTGGTTCATTGTGACCGTACCGCTTATTCTCTTTTTAGCACAGCGCTTGGACATCTTGCATTTAGGTGATCAAGTGGCGACCGCACTAGGTACGAGAGTGCGTCCTGTCAAAATGGTATTATTGATATTGGCAGTAATGCTTGCAGGTTCATCTATCGCAGTTGTAGGGGGATTAAGCTTCTTAGGTTTGATTGCACCGCATATTGCACGTTCTATCGTCGGACACAAACATCTCCATATTATTATGATGTCCGGATTGATTGGTGCTATTTTAATTGTGGTCAGCGATACGCTGGCAAGAGGAATTCATCCGCCGCTCGATATACCGGTCGGTGTGATTATTGCGATTGTCGGTGCACCTTACTTTATTTATGTTTTACGCAAAATGTAATAGGGAATGTTTAAACTGTCTCATTAAAACGTGGGACAGTTTTTTAATGGACTAAATTATTAGAATATTATAACAATTAATTTTATACATATTTATGTATTAATATTAAAATTCTTATTGCTTAGTCTTCTCAATATGATTATAATGTATTGTAATGAGAGGGAGATTCTATGAAAAAATATACAAAATCAGAAATCTTAAAGGGACGTATTAAATTTATTGTCATGTCAGTAATCGGTATCTTACTCTTCTTAGTACCGATTCCAGTTACACAAGATGGGAAGAAACAAACAACGTTAACGGTGGCCTTTTTAGCCAATTGGTTAAAAGAAACACTAGGGCCGTCAATGCCGTATCTATTATTGATTGTCATTACTTTATCAGGTGTTTTAAGTTTATTCTGT
Organism: Staphylococcus sp. EZ-P03; assembly: GCF_003344575.1. Classification (NCBI taxonomy): domain Bacteria; kingdom Bacillati; phylum Bacillota; class Bacilli; order Caryophanales; family Staphylococcaceae; genus Staphylococcus; species Staphylococcus sp. EZ-P03. The sequence goes on from NZ_QPMO01000002.1 coordinate 13,181, forward strand.
TCTACTTTTTTAAAGAAGCACTTAAAGCCTGACGGTTTAATGAATACAGTCTTTAATGTAACGCCAATATGGTTGATCGTGAGATTGCTTGCAGTCGTATTTGCTTGGATGACATTTTTACATATTGGAACAAAGATGATTTATTCAGATGATACCGGAAATTTAGTCTTTTCAAGCTTATTACCTACATTATTTACAGTGTTCTTCTTTGCGGCACTTTTCTTGCCGCTATTAATGGAGTTTGGTCTGTTAGAAATGTTAGGGCCAATTTTCAGACCGATTATGCGACCGTTGTTCACATTACCTGGACGTTCTACGGTTGATAACTTAGCTTCATTTATCGGAGACGGCACTGTCGGTGTTATTATTACAAGCCGTCAATATGAAGAAGGCTTTTATTCAAGACGTGAAGCCACTGTTATTTCAACAACGTTCAGTGTTGTATCGCTGACCTTTGCGATTGTTGTCGCAGAAACAGTTGGCATGCAGAATCATTTCTTCTATTTCTACCTTACGGTCATTGTATCTTGTTTAGTGGCAGCTATGATTATGCCGAGAATCTGGCCGTTGCGCAGTGTACCTGAAGAATATGCGGTTGATAACAGCGACTATGTTAAAGATGAATCTAAACCTGAAGGTGTTTCTGCAGTCAGACATGGTTTTAACTTAGCAACTGAAAAAGGTGTCAAGTCGCCTGGTTTTTTACAATTCTTCAAATCAGGTTTGGGTACTGTAATTGACATGTGGTTTGCGATTTTACCGGTGGTTATGGCAATCGGTACATTGGCTACAATTATCGCAACTTATACGCCGGTCTTTGAAATTATCGGTAAACCATTTGTGCCGATTTTAGAGTTGCTTCAAATTCCTGAAGCAGGACGTGCTTCTGAAACTATGCTGATCGGCTTTGCGGACATGTTCTTGCCGTCGATTTTAATTGATGGTGTGAAGAGTCAGATTACATTATTCGTTGTAGGGGCATTGAGTATTTCTCAATTGATTTACTTATCTGAAGTAGGGGGCGTTATCTTAGGTTCTAAGATTCCAGTCAGCATTGGTAAATTATTTGTGATTTTCTTACTAAGAACAATTATTGTACTGCCGATTATCGCTATAATGGCACACTTATACTTCTAAATTAATGAAAGACTTTGGATTAGAATATAAATACGCAGCACGTTGTGCATAGATTGCATGAACGTGTTGCGTATTTTTTGTTTCGCTTAAAGAAAAATTATGAAATATCTCCTAATGAAGAGAGTACAGTAGATTTAATACGTCTGCTTCCAATAACCGGAGAGGTGCTTTGTTCATTGTCTGAATCGGATTTTGGACGTTGATGTGCTTTTTTGAAAGCATCACTGTTCACCCAGTTTTCATAGTCTTCTTGGCTTTCCCACCAAGTTGTGACATTTATTGTTTCTGTATCCTCTGTGTCATCTTCAAGCAAGCTGACTTCAACGCGATTAAAACCGAGTACCTTTTTTAAATCTTGGTTGGAAGTAAAACGAGGTGCCATTTTTTCGGCATAACCTTTTTTAATTTCTATTTGATTCGTTACAATATACATAACCATCAGTCCTTTCAAAATATATCTCAATGTTCTTTACCCGATTTTTACATTTTGAATAAGAAGTAATTTTAGTTATTTTAAAAGTAAGTTGTGTGGTACAATATTTAAATAGAAAAAGAAGAGTCTAACAGTAGAGGGGAAAAGTGATGAAGAAAAAAGAAGTAAGTTTTGCGGAATTGTTTTTCGACTTAGTCTTTGTTTATGTACTTTCAACTATTAATGTGACAGTAGAACATATCTCAAGTTCGCTGGTTGATTTAGAAAGCTTAGGCAAAAATTTTATGTTGTTTTTAGTGTTTTTCTCAATTTGGATTTATCACACATTATTTACCAATCGATTCTTTGATCAGAAATGGTATCAATATGTGTTCCTTTTTGTGGACATGTTCTTGATTTTATATTTATCAAAAGCGATTAATGGTGAGTTCCAAGAAACATTTGTGCCATTTGTGGCTACAACAACAGTGATTTTCATTAGTATTATCTTGCAGTATGTCATCAGCTATAAATTTGTAGATCATTCTATCGATTTTCGTTTCCTTAAAATCTATACATCTGGTTTGATTTTCACAGTAATACTATCAGTGATCAGTATTGTATTGCCGACAGGGATTAATTTTTGGGTTTACTTTGTTGGGATTTTGATCTCAGCAGTTTATCCAGCATTGTTTGCACGTACTTCTAAACAAAACCCTGTAGAGTTCAAACATTTATCTGAGCGTTTAAGCTTATTTATGATTTTGTTATTCGGTGAAGGAATTGTACAGATTGTCAACAACATGGAGTTAACACACTTTAAAATTTTGGACATCGTGTACTTCTTAATGATTATCAGCTTATTTGTTATCTATGCCTTCCATTACAGAGGCAGTTTAGATCAGGAGAAAGACGAAGCAACAGGATTCTTAACAATTTACTTGCATTTGTTTTTAATTTATTCAGCCAACTTTATTTTCTTAATAATGAACAAAGGACTTTCTAATCATCCGCTAAGTTTTGCGGAAGGTATCGGTTACACGATTGCCTTTTGTGTATTCTTATTCGGTGTGTTCTTTGATACAATTCTGCATCGCAAGTTTACTGAGAAAAAAGGGATTTATATTTCGATTATATGTGCAACAACGCTCATCGGTTTTGCTATCCCGAATATTCATTTGATTACCGTCGTACAAATCATCGGTATCATTGTACTCGTCAGCTTGTATTATCTTGAGAATAAAGAAGTTTTGAATCAAGCAGAATAAGCAAAAAGGAATTATCAGTTTAATAATAAAAAGAAAAGCAGAAAAAACTTCCGTTTCACTCAATACGAAACGGAAGTTTTTTGCGCTTATATTATTGATTTATTTTGTGAGTTCATTATAGACTTTCTTATCATTGAAAGTGAAGATGATGTATTCGTGATCTTCAGTATCAATAATAACACGGTTAGTTTTACCGAATGTTGAACCGATACGAGAAACTTCTTTGTCTCCTGCATCTACAAGTGCGTGGATATCTTGATCTTCTGTTACGCTTTTAATACTTTCTGTAGGGATTTTGATATCTGCTACTCTCCATTGGATACGAACTTCGTTATTATCTTTCTTTACTGTCATTGCCATTATGGAACACATCCTTTATTTATTTTGTAAAGCTATCATACACTATTTAGAAACCGTTTTCAACAAATGTGAGATACTTTTTTAATTAATATGACATACTAATTAAAAAAGCGAACATACAGTCCGAAAATACGTTCGTGTTTGTGTAGAAAATGTGCTAAAATAATAAAATCAGAAAGGAGTATAGAGATGACAGGGAAAACACACTTATCATGCGGGTTTCTAATAGGAACACTTGCGATAAATTATTACCATCCGGATTTATTCACTTCCGTGACTGCTGTAGTATTGGCAGGGGCTGGAAGCTTATTGCCAGACATTTGCCATGCACAAAGCAAAATCGGACGGCGTTTTAAATTTTTAAGCATTATCGTTCGGCTTTTGTTCGGTCATCGCACATTCACACATTCTATTTTATTTACGCTTATTATTGCGCTGCTGTTATCTACTATACATACACCGCCTGTATATATGGCAGCCATTATAGGTGGCATGGCTTCGCATATCATTCTTGATATGCTGACACCAAGAGGTGTTAAGTTATTATATCCATTTCCATTGTCAGTTAAACTGCCTGTGCAATTTAAAACAGGGGGAATGGTGGATCTCTCATTGGCTACTGCATTTACTTTCGGCGGGACATATGTTATATTTCGCGAAGTTATCAACCAATGGTTAACCCATTGGCTGCATTTAAACTTTTAATGATTTCAAGTTTGTGTTATGTATAGATGAATAGAATCGTTTTAAAAAGAACCTCTGCTTATGAATTAAGCGGAGGTTTGCGCTTGATGTATCTATTTATGATATAATTTGAGAATATCGAAAGGTTCGAACATACCAATGTATATTGCATGAGGGAAAGAACGCTTTTTAATCGCGGAAAACTTAAGGAGAGGTATCATGTTTGATAAGAGTAAATTAGAGAAATTTAATCAACAGCATTTTTTAGAATTGGAAAAGTTGATGAGTGCCAATGAAAAAGAAAATATTGCTAATAAATTAGAATCATTAGATTTATCTTCTATTATGGATATGTATCAATCGTTATATGTTGAGCAATCACAAAATAAATCAGAAGCGGCATCGGAAGCGTCAGAAGTAAAATACAGAGTACGCGAAGATTTCTCTGCTGAAGAGTTGAACGCATATTATGATAAAGGTATTGCTGCGATTAAGAATGGCGAATTTGCAGTTGTATTAATGGCTGGCGGTCAAGGTACACGTCTCGGCTATGACGGTCCGAAAGGGTCTTTTGAAATTGAAGGTGTCAGCTTATTCGAATTACAAGCAAGACAGCTTTTAAAACTTAAAGAACAGACGGGTCATACTGTCGACTGGTATATCATGACGAGCGACATTAATGATGAAGCAACACAAAAATTCTTTAAAGATCAAAATTACTTTGGTTACGATCCTGAAGCCATTCACTTCTTCAAACAAGAAAATATTGTCGCGTTGAATGAAGACGGCGGTATTATTTTAACTGAAAAAGCTGAAGTGATGGAAACGCCGAACGGAAACGGCGGCGTATTTAAAGCCTTAGATAAATATGGTTATTTGGATAAGATGGAAGAAGACGGTGTTAAATTTATCTTTATGAACAATATTGATAACGTATTAGCACGTGTGCTGGATCCGGTATTTGCAGGCTTTACTGCAGAAGCTAACCGTGACATCAGTACGAAATCTATCCGACCTAAAGAAAATGAAAGTGTCGGGCGTCTTGTAAATATCGACAGCAAAGATGCAGTGCTTGAGTATTCTGAGCTGGGCGATTCTGATGTGCATCAATTCCAAAATGCGAACATCGGCATTCACGCATTTAAACTTGCGTTTATTCAATCAGCTGTCAATCGCGAAATGCCATATCATTTAGCAGTGAAACAACTGAAACAATTAGATGAAGATTATAATGTAGTGAAAGATACGGCATTGAAATTCGAATTGTTCTATTTTGATATCTTTAAATACGCAACAAGTTTTATTACTTTGCAAGTTCCGAGAGAAGAAGAGTTTTCACCGCTTAAAAACCGTGAAGGCAAAGATAGTGTGGAAACTGCAACAGAAGATTTAAAACGACTAAATCTTATTTAATGAAAAAAGGTGGAGTCATTATTGAAACAGACTTCAAATTCACACACAGGCCATGGGCTCAATCGCTTTAAAGATATTATTCCGCTGTCATTCGGAGAAGAGATAGGCAATGCTGTATCTCATGGTGCAGCTGCCTTTATCGCATTGCTGGTTTTGCCGTATGCCTCTGTACATAGTTACATACATGGCGGCTTATTAGCGTCGGTCAGTGTCTCTATTTATATTATCAGTATCTTTTTGATGCTGCTGTCATCAACGATTTATCATGTGATGGAGAATAACTCTCCCCATAAGTATATATTGCGTATTATTGATCATAGTATGATTTATATCGCAATATCCGGTACATATACACCTGTTTCGCTGGTTGTTGTCGGCGGATGGTTCGGTTGGATTATTATGCTTCTGTTGTGGGGGATTACCATTTGGGGTATCCTCTATAAAGCGATCGGAGAAAATGTGAATCCGAAACTGAGTTTGTTTATGTATTTGATTATGGGATGGGTCGGTATTTTATATCTTCCGATTATTTGGAGAGAAGCATCTTGGCAATTTATGCTGTTTATTTTATTAGGCGGCATTGCTTATACCATCGGTGCATGGTTTTATGCACAAAAAAATCGTCCTTATTTTCATATGATATGGCATATTTTTATTGTGATCGCATCCATATGCCATTTTATCGGTATTTTATACTTTATGTAGTGCTAAGAGGATGGGGCTTTTGATAATCAGAAGTCTCAACCTCTTTCTTCATTAAGTGAGAGATTAATCAGAAAGAAAGAGGTGTACGTATGAATATAAAATCAATTGGAGTCGTAACTGCATTGATTTTGATTATGTTTATGGCTGCTATCGAAACGTCGATTATTTCTTTAGCACTTCCGACGATTAAAACAGATTTGAATGTGACGAGTGCAATCTCGCTAGTATTTTCAATTTACTTTATTGCATTAGTCATCGTGAATCCGTTAGTCGGAGAACTTTTATCGCGCTTTAAATTAATTCATGTAACGATTGCAGGTTTATTATTATTCAGTATCGGAAGTTTAATGTCTGGCTTAAGCAGCACATTTGCTTTGCTGATTGTTTCGCGTTTTATTCAAGGTATGGGTTCAGGTATTATGATGGTTCTGAGCCAGATTGTCCCTAAACTAGCATTCGAGATTCCGCTGCGTTATAAAATAATGGGAATTGTCGGCAGTGTTTGGGGCATTTCCAGCATTATCGGACCTTTGCTCGGCGGTGCAATTTTAGAATTTGCGACTTGGCATTGGTTATTCTTCATTAATATTCCGATAGCTGTGATTGCAGCGGTACTTGCATTTGCAACTTTCCATTTTGATGAAGATAAAGTTTTAAACGAAGAACCCTTTGATACAAAGGGACTGCTGTTTTTCTATTTAGCATTAATCTTTATTATGGGTGCGATTACGACGCCGTTTTCAATGGCAGTTAAAATTGTTTTAATTGCAATCGGTTTAGTATTTGCGTACTACCTTACAACAATTGAAAAGAAAGTACGTGCACCATTCTTGCCTATTCAAGAATTTAATAGACGCATTACGATTATCTTTATTACAGATTTCGTCTATGCCATGATATTGATGGGTTATAACTTGTACATGCCGATTTATCTGCAGGAGGAAATAGGATTATCGCCGCTGCAAAGCGGATTTGTTGTCTTTCCGATTTCAGCAGCATGGTTATTGATTAACTTCAATTTACATAGAATAGAAGCAAGATTAACCAGAAAGGCATTATATCTTGCTGCATTTACATCATTATTGCTATGTAGTTTGATTGTGTTTGTGACACATGCGGCGCCATTGTTGTTAGCGGCCACATTGCTGTTGGCAGGCGCAAGTTTCGGTATTGTTTATACAAAGGACAGTGTGATTGTGCAAGAAGAAACTTCGCCGCATGAGATGAAGCGGATGATGTCGTTTTATTCATTATCTAAAAATCTAGGAAATTCTATCGGTTCAACGATCATGGGCGGCATGTATGCTTTACCTTTTGTTGTCGGCGGAGCACGTATTTTAAATAACGTATCGCTGATACTGGTCTTCATTGCTGCTTTATATGTATTGTGGATTATTGCTTATAAAAATGAATCTAAGACTTGATAAGATGTCCCGCCGATGAGCGGGATATTTTATTTATAGGGGAAATGAGTTTGTGTTATTATACGGGTGTATAAAAAATGAAAAGAGGTGAGGAAAGCGTGAAATTTTTCAAGTTTAATATTTTTAATTTGATATCTACATTGATTGTTCTATTAGTGTTTGTGATTTCGGGTGCGATTTTCCTCACACTCTTAGGATTTGTATTATATGGTTTAAGTCGTCTGCTTATCTTTTGGCATCTAGGGTATTTTGGATATAACAAAGGTTTTTATCAAAACTTATTTTATTACGGCAGCTATATTGTGCTCGGTTACTTCACGATGTTCTTAGTGGAATACTTGATGGATTACTTCAAAAAGAAATTACCGCAAAGTCCATATTTTCATGGCGAAATATTCCATTTGATCTCTTATTCGGTAACTACACTGATGTTCTATTTCGTAATCCATATTCATTACACTTCAATCAATATTGATTTTTGGGTGATTATGCTGATTATGGCATTCTTTTATGTATGTAAAGAAGTCTTTTATCCGGAAAGTGAGAACCTCAATAGAAATAAATAATCCGAATGAGCAATTAGTTTGCTTTGCTAACCATTTATGTTGCATTATATTATGGTAAGTTTACAAAGGAGTGTTTATATCTATGCCAGAGCAGGCTACTATTTCACATCAAAAAAGAAACATTATCGTTACGGTAATGATTACAAGTGCATTCATTGCAATATTAAACCAAACGCTTCTTAATACAGCTTTGCCTGCTATCATGCGCAGTTTCAACATTGGTGAAAACACATCACAATGGTTGGTAACTGGCTTTATGCTTGTGAACGGGGTCATGATTCCATTAACAGCATTCTTAATGGATAAGGTTAAAACCAGACCTTTATACTTAGCTTCCATGGGTATCTTTTTAGCAGGATCCATTTTAGCAGCCATAGCACCTAACTTCGGTGTATTGATGACTGCTCGTGTGATACAAGCAATGGGCGCAGGTATTATTATGCCGCTGATGCAATTTACATTATTCACGCTCTTCCCTAAAGAAGAAAGAGGATTTGCGATGGGGCTTGCAGGATTAGTAATATCCTTCGCACCCGCAATCGGACCGACAGTTTCTGGTTTGATTATCGATGTCAGCAGTTGGCGTACACCGTTTATTGCGGTTGCGGTCATTGCATTAGCTGGATTTATCTTCGGTGCAATCAGTATTGCAAACTTTAATGAACCAAAAGACATTACACTGGATAAACGCTCTGTTGTCTATTCAACATTAGGGTTCGGTGTTATGTTATATGCATTCAGCAGTGCAGGTTCATTAGGCTTCAATAATTGGATGTTCTATGTACCGTTTGTGGCAAGTTTATTTGTAATTTATGCATTTGTAAAACGCCAATTAACGATTGAAAATCCGATTTTGAATTTACGTGTCTTTAAGAACAAGACATTTACTCTAACTTCTATTTGTTCCATGATTGTCATGACTTCTATGATTGGTCCCGCATTATTAATTCCGATTTATGTTCAAAACGCAATGGGGCTTTCAGCATTCTTATCAGGACTTGTTATTTTGCCAGGTGCTATCGTTAATGGTGTAATGTCTATTTACACTGGTAAGTTCTATGATAAATATGGTGTGAGACCTTTAGTTATTACAGGTTTCATTATGCTGACAGTACTCACAGCAGTATTAGCATTCTTAAAAGTAGATACACCTTATTGGTACCTCGTAGTGATTTATGCACTAAGAATGTTCTCGGTTTCTTTACTCGCAATGCCGCTGAACACAGCAGGTGTCAACGCACTGCCGAATAAAGATATCTCTCATGGTACAGCAATCATGAACTTTGCCAGAATGATGGCTTCATCTATCGGAACAGCATTAATGGTGGCGTTAATGACTTTAGGTTCAAGAACATTTGCACCAGATCCTCATGAAGCAGCGACAAAAGAACTATTGCACAGAGAAGCAATTGCACGCGGAGTGGATTTATCATTCGGCGTTGTAACGGTAATTGTATTTATCGGCTTTATTATCGGTTTATTTATCAGAGATCGTGTGAAAGGCCAAACAAAACAGCAAGCGAATGTACGTAAAATATAAAATTAAGACTATGAAATATTAACCAGTAAAAACATGAATCGCGTGTTTTTACTGGTTTTTTGTAATATATTGAGCGAAATTATTCATTTGTTCGGATTATTCGTTACCACTCCTACATTAAGTTTGTTAAAATAAAAAGAGTAATCAATTATAAATATTTGGGGTGACTTACTTTGTTAACAGTTGAACAGGTCGACAAATTAGTGGGAGAATTAAAAGATCCTATTTTAGATGTCCCGCTTAAAGATACAGGTGGTATTGTCAATATCACAATTAAAGAAGAAATTGAACACGTCAGTGTTAAAATTGCAATGGCTAAGTTAGGTGGCAAACCTCAATTAGACTTGCAAATGGCGATTGTCGAAACACTAAAAGAAAATGGTGCGAATACAGTCGGTATCCGATTTGAAGAATTAGACCCTGAGAAAGTTGCTGAGTTTACAGGAGATGATCCGACTGATGAACCGCAAACAATCGAAGGCTTATTATCAAAAGATAACCCGGTCGAGTTTATTGCAATTGCATCAGGTAAAGGCGGCGTAGGCAAATCTACAGTAGCAGTCAACTTGGCAGTAGCACTTGCTCGCGAAGGCAAAAGAGTAGGTTTGATTGATGCTGATATTTACGGATTCAGTGTACCGGATATGATGGGAATCGATGGACGCCCTGGTATTGAAGGAAAATCAGTTAAACCTGTAGAACGTCATGGCGTTAAAGTTATGTCTATGGCATTCTTCGTAGAGGAAAACGCACCTGTAATCTGGCGCGGACCTATGCTTGGGAAAATGCTGACAAACTTCTTTACAGATGTTAAGTGGGGAGAACTCGATTACTTACTATTAGACTTGCCTCCAGGAACAGGCGATGTGGCATTAGACGTACACACAATGCTGCCATCAAGTAAAGAAATTATTGTTACAACACCGCATCCTACTGCAGCATTTGTAGCAGCACGTGCAGGTGCAATGGCTAAACATACAGAACACTCAATTTTAGGTGTTATTGAAAATATGTCTTATTTCGAAAGTAAAGAAACAGGCAATAAAGAATATATCTTCGGTAAAGACGGCGGTAAGAAACTTGCAGATGAATTAAATTCTGACTTATTAGGACAACTTCCTTTAGCGCAACCGACTTGGGATCCTAAAGACTTTGCACCGTCAATTTACCAACCTGAAGACCAATTAGGTGAAATTTATCAACAAATTGCACAAAAAATCATTACTAAAACTATGAAAAAATAAGATTTTCCCATGAAGCGCAAGTTTTTTAAAAAAACTTGCGTTTTTCTCTTGCAATTTCTCAGAATCCTGTTAGAATATATTTTTGTGAGCAAGAGAACGAAACAACAGTTCAAACCACTTCAAAAAAACTTTGAAAAAGTTATTGACTTAACGATTTTAAAGTGATATGATAATTAAGTCGCTGAAAAAAACACGACAAATTATTTCGAGAGTGTAAAACTTACTCTTGCAAAGATGAAACAAACATTTTAAAATCGTAAAAGTAATGTTAATTAAATGTTGACTTCGAAAAAGAGAAGTGCTATAATAAATAACGTTACTGAAAAAATGAACATTGAAAACTGAATGACAATATGTCAACGTTAATTCCAAAATTAACAAACGTTTTAAACGTTTTATAACAAATAGTTTTTATGA
>NZ_QPMO01000022.1:0-90391 GCF_003344575.1 Staphylococcus sp. EZ-P03
TACGCAAGATATTGAACCGCCGTGTACGGAACCGTACGCACGGTGGTGTGAGAGGACGAGTATTCAATTAATGATTACTCTCCTACTCGATTGGGTATTTGGTATATTGAAGTTTGTGCGAAAAAATATTTTTACGTACAATGAAATGATGTTTGTATTTAATGTACGGTTTTAAGTCGGTTTAAAAGGTATATTTTGTCAATAAGTATGTGTAATAAAAATGAATAAAACTTCGTTGAAATATTGGTGTTACAAGCGTTAAAGGTATTTTAGATGAAAGTTGCTTTTTATGTGATTGCCAAAAAACTGTAATATTTAATGTTCGTTTTCTATTTGCATTACACGCTTACAATTGATAGAATATTGAATGGTTAATTGAGAATAACTTGGAGGTGCTCTTATGTCATCAATCGTAGTTGTTGGGACACAATGGGGAGACGAAGGTAAAGGTAAAATCACAGACTTTTTAGCGGAACAAGCGGACGTTATCACACGCTTTTCAGGCGGAAATAACGCAGGACATACTATCAAATTCGGCGGGGAAACTTATAAATTGCACTTAGTACCGTCAGGAATTTTCTATCAAGACAAACTTTCTGTTATCGGTAACGGTGTTGTAGTAGATCCCGTTGCATTATTAAAAGAGTTGGACGCATTAAACGAACGCGGTATTCCAACAAATAATTTGCGTATTTCAAATCGTGCACAGGTCATTTTGCCTTACCACTTATTACAAGATGAGTATGAAGAACGTCTTCGTGGTGATAATAAAATCGGTACGACTAAGAAAGGTATCGGCCCAGCATACGTTGATAAAGCACAAAGAATCGGAATCCGTATGGCGGATTTATTAGACAAAGAAACATTTGAAAGATTATTAAAAGCGAATCTTGAATACAAAGCTGCTTACTTCAAAGGTATGTTCGATGAAGAAGTACCTGCTTTCGAAGATATCTTCGAAGAGTACTATGCGGCTGGTCAAAGATTAAAAGAATATGTGACAGACACACCTAAATTATTAGATGATGCTATTGTCGCAAACGAACGTGTTCTATTTGAAGGGGCACAAGGTGTAATGCTGGATATCGATCATGGTACATATCCATTCGTTACATCAAGCAACCCGATTGCTGGTAACGTAACAGTCGGCGGCGGTATCGGACCTACATTTGTATCTAAAGTTATCGGTGTATGCAAAGCTTATACATCACGTGTCGGCGATGGTCCGTTCCCAACTGAATTATTCGATGAAGATGGTCATCATATCCGTGAAGTCGGCCGTGAATACGGTACAACTACAGGACGTCCGCGTCGTGTAGGCTGGTTCGACTCAGTAGTATTGCGCCACTCTCGTCGTGTGAGCGGTATTACAGATCTATCTATCAACTCTATCGACGTTTTAACTGGTTTAGATACAGTTAAAATCTGTGTTGCTTATGAGTTGGATGGCGAAGAAATCACAGAATACCCAGCAAACTTGAACGCATTAAACCGTTGCAAACCAATCTATGAAGAATTACCAGGCTGGACTGAAGACATTACAGGTGTTCAATCATTAGAAGAACTTCCAGATAATGCACGCCGTTACTTAGAACGTATTTCTGAACTATGCGGTGTCGGTATTTCAATCTTCTCTGTAGGTCCAGACCGTACACAAACAAACATGTTGAAACCATTATGGTAAGACGATAAAACAAAGCATGATAAATGTATGAACTAAAAAAGATGCGAGACAGGAATTTTCTTCCTGCATCGCATCTTTTTTGATTTGAAATCATATATATTTTAATGGATTTTCTTCTTACGGTGATGACCGCCGCGTACTTCAGAAACATTACCGAAGGATAAGAAGGCTTTAGGATCGATTTGAAGCACAACCTCTTTGAGTTTGGCTTCTTCGACACGTGTAATGACCGTGAAGACGACTTTGCGCGGATCGCCGGTATAAGCACCTTCCGCATGCAAATACGTCACACCACGTCCTAAACGGTCGTTAATGGCTTCTCCGATTTCTTTATAGTCATCACTGATAATCCATACAGCTTTCGATTCATCTAAACCGACTAAGATCAAGTCAATCATTTTAAAGGCAATGAAATAAGCAACAACACTGTACATTGCACTTTCCCAGGTAAAGACAAAACCTGCGACTGCGAAAATAAAGAAGTTGAAAATCATAACGATTTCACCGACTGAAAACGGCAGACGGTTATGTACAAGAATAGACATGATTTCTGTACCATCCATACTTCCCCCGGCACGTATTACTAATCCGACACCGATACCTACAATGGCACCCCCGAAGATAGTAATAAGCAGCGGTTCTTTTACAACTGCAGGAATACCGCTTAATAACATTGTTCCTACAGATAAGACTGTAATTGCATAAAGTGTGGACACTGCAAAAGTTTTACCGATTTGCTTGTAGCCTAAAAAGAAGAATGGCAAGTTAAGTAAGAAAATAAATATACCAAGAGACCATCCTGTTAAATGGGATAAGATAATCGAGATACCGACAATCCCGCCATCTAACAATTTATTTGGAACTAAGAAGAGTTCAAGTCCTACGGCTGTAAGCATTGAACCGATAGTTAAGAAAAGAATACGAATGATGATTTGTGTGAGAGACAATCTTTTTTCTTTCTTAGCATGACCCTCAGAAGTAGTAGATTGATTCATAATTTACCTCCTAAAATGGGTTATGTAAAAATTATACAAAAAATCTTTAAAAAAAGCTTGTCTTTTTTAAAATAGCTGTGCTATAATCTATCTTGTGCTTAAAAAACGGCTCCTTGGTCAAGCGGTTAAGACACCGCCCTTTCACGGCGGTAACACGGGTTCGAGTCCCGTAGGAGTCACCATTTAAGGTCTCGTAGTGTAGCGGTTAACACGCCTGCCTGTCACGCAGGAGATCGCGGGTTCGATTCCCGTCGAGACCGTATAATGCTCACCCAATAGGGTGGGCATTTTTATTTTGCCTTTTTTAGGTAAAGGCAATGTAAATACAGACTGTGAAACTTTTATTTTATTTACACTTCTGATACAAAGTATTCAAAACACGATTTTAGTATAAAAAGTAAAGAAGTGCTACAATAGCATGAACACACATGAATCCTCTCTTTTTTAGACATTTCCCCATTTTTGAAACGCCTCAAATTATAAATGACTTCTTAAAATATTGTTTTATATGTAAATCAGGTCGTGGATTACGCTATAAATTTGATATGAAAAATAGAATTGGCGTGTAAGAAATGGTAAATTATATAGTAGATACTTATGTCTAAATAAAATTATTCATGTACGATTATGATTAGAAATGAGGTTTAGGATTATGGCGAGAAAAGTAGTTGTAGTAGACGATGAAAAACCTATTGCTGATATTCTAGAATTTAATTTGAAAAAAGAAGGTTATGAAGTCTTTTGTGCGTATGATGGTAATGATGCAATCGACTTAATTTATGATGAAGAACCAGATATCGTACTTCTAGATATTATGCTTCCTGGCAGAGATGGTATGGAAGTCTGCCGCGAAGTGCGTAAAAAATATGAAATGCCGATTATTATGTTAACGGCGAAAGACTCTGAAATTGATAAAGTGCTTGGTTTAGAACTTGGCGCAGACGACTATGTCACAAAACCATTCAGTACACGTGAATTGATTGCACGTGTGAAAGCGAACTTGCGCCGTCGTTATACACAACCGGCACAAGAAGCAAATAATGCGCCGAATGAAATTACAATCAAAGATATTGTGATTTATCCGGATGCATACTCTATTAAGAAACGCGGAAAAGATATTGAATTAACACATCGTGAATTCGAACTTTTCCATTATCTGGCAAACCATATGGGACAAGTAATGACACGTGAACATTTACTTCAAACTGTATGGGGCTATGATTACTTCGGCGATGTGCGTACTGTCGATGTGACAATCCGTCGTTTAAGAGAAAAAATCGAGGATGATCCGTCACACCCAGAATATATTGTGACACGCCGCGGTGTTGGATACTTCCTGCAGCAGCATGACTGAGGCGGCGTTGTATGAAATGGCTTAAACAATTTCAATCCCTTCACACGAAACTCGTGATTGTTTATGTCTTATTAATTATCATCGGTATGCAGATTATTGGTTTATATTTCACTAATAACTTAGAACGAGAATTAACGCAGACATTTAAAAACAATATTGCGCAGTATGCAAAACAAATCGAGATCAACGTGGAAAAGGTAAATGAAGAAGACCGCTCAGTCAACGCGCAAAAAGAGATTCAAAATCTGCTTAATGAATATGCGAACCGCCAAGAAATCGAACAGATCAACTATATTGATAAGAATCAAATCATTGTCGCAACGACGAAGCAATCTTCTAATAGTATTGTGAATCAAAAGGCAAATGATACCTCTGTTCAAAAGGCGCTTTCATTAGGACAAGCCAATGACCACACTATCCTAAAAGACTACGGCAAGGGTAAACAGCGTGTATGGATTTACAACTTGCCTGTAAAGTCGTCTAAAGGGGTTATCGGCGATATTTATATCGAAGCTGATATCGATAATGTGTATGATCAGCTGAACAACTTTAACCAAATCTTTATCGTAGGTACTGCAATTTCCCTCTTCATCACTGGTTTGCTTGGGTTCTTTATTGCCCGTACGATTACAAAACCGATTACGGATATGCGTAACCAAACTGTAGAGATGTCAAAAGGGAATTATACACAGCGCGTGAAGATTTATGGGAACGATGAAATCGGCGAACTTGCATTGGCCTTCAATAACTTGTCGAAGCGGGTACAAGAAGCACAAGCGAATACAGAAAGCGAGAAACGTCGTTTAGACTCTGTTATCACGCACATGAGTGATGGGGTTATTGCGACGGACAGACGCGGCCGTGTACGTATTGTGAATGATATGGCCTTGAAAATGCTGGGCATGGCTAAAGAAGATGTAATGGGTTATAACATGTTAAGTGTGCTTAACCTAGAAGATGAGTTCGCACTTGATGAAATGCAAGAAAACAATAATAGTTTCTTATTAGATATTAATGAAGCTGAAGGTATTATTGCACGTGTAAGTTTCAGTACAATCGTTCAAGATACAGGTTTCGTGTCAGGTTATATTGCTGTGCTGCATGATGTAACTGAGCAGCAGCAAGTTGAACAAGAACGCCGCGAATTCGTTGCGAACGTTTCACACGAACTGCGTACACCGCTGACTTCTATGAACAGTTATCTTGAAGCCTTAGAAGAAGGTGCTTGGCAAGATCCTGAGATTGCGCCGCAATTCTTATCTGTCACAAGAGAAGAAACAGTACGTATGATTCGTTTGGTAAATGACTTGCTTAACTTATCGCGTATGGACAATGATTCAGAACAAATTACCAAAGAGATTGTTGACTTCAACATGTTTATTAATAAAATTATCAACCGTCATGAAATGGCGGCTAAAGATGTGACATTTGTACGAGATATTCCTGAAGAGACCATCTTTACAGAAATTGACCCGGATAAGATGACACAAGTATTTGATAATGTGATTACCAATGCGATGAAATATTCGCGCGGCAATAAACGAGTTGAGTTTCACGTGAAACCGAACCCATTATATAACCGTATGACAATTCGTATTAAAGATAATGGTATCGGTATTCCGATTAATAAAGTAGATAAAATCTTTGATCGCTTCTTCCGTGTAGATAAAGCACGTACACGCAAGATGGGCGGTACTGGTTTAGGGCTGGCGATTTCAAAAGAGATTGTGGAAGCACATAACGGCCGTATTTGGGCAAACAGCGTCGAGGGTCAAGGAACATCAATCTTCATCACGTTACCGTGTGAAGTTATAGAAGATGGTGATTGGGATGAGGCATAAAGAAGCCGCAAAATCAGTCATACTTACACTTTTGGTGCTGATGAGTATTGTCTTAACGTATTTGATGTGGAATTTCTCACCGGACTTGGCGAATCTTGAAAGTCAGGATAATAAGAAAGATACACAAAATACTATCGGCAAGGCGAACTCTGAATCTATGGATAGTGTGATAACACCTTATCAAGTGGTTATCTCTGATAGTGATCAATCTGAAGGTGCATTAGAAACACGCCATATGAATCGGAAAATTGTCAAAGTATTAAAGAACCAAGAAATTAAGAATGCTAATGAGGTATATCATGCGCATAACTTGTTTATTCCAGAGTTGAGCGATCGCTTCTTAGTTCTTGATTTCTCTTATGATATGCCTTTATCTATGAATTTAGGACAAGTCTTGAATATGGATGCGAAGGTCTCGAATAAATTCAATTTCAACCGTTTGATTATCGATGCTGATCAAAAGAATACTGCAGTGATATATGCAATCGGCAGTGATCATCATCATGTAATGCGTATGAATACATCGATTTCAAGCAAGAATGTGAAAGATTTAGAAGATAAGATTCAACCGGATTTATCACCTTTCGCAGATATTATTACGAATAAAAATACAATAGATGCCTCTACGCATATTTTTGCACCAGAGAAGCCTAAACACTTAAAGACATATCGTACTATTTTTAACCATATCAGTGTAGAAGCGATGAACTCTATTCTCTTTAATGATTCTGTCGTGGTACGCAGTACTAAGAGCGGCAGCACGACTTATAATAACAATACAGGTGTTGCGAGCTATGATTCTAAAAATGAATCGTATCGTTACACGAACCTGTCTGAAGATGAATCGAAATCTAAAAATATGTTGGAGACTATACCAAGTACATTTGATTATATTAATGCACATGGCGGATTCACAGATGATTTCCGATTATTTGATACAGATGAAACCTCTGGTGAACTCACATATCAAAGTTTCTTAAACGGTGTGCCTGTCTTTAATAAAAATAATTTAAGTACGATTCAAGTCGCTTGGGGAGAGAAAGGCATTTTCAGTTATGCACGTGCCTTGCTTAAAACGAATATCACTATCGACAGCGATGAAGATAAGAAAGACTTGCCAGGTGCTGAAACGGTACGTTCCAACCTTGCGAATAACCCGAATATCGACTTTAAGAAAGTAACTAACATGACGATTGGTTATACGATGAAAGATAAAGAGAAAGACGATATTGAAGTACAGCGCAACAGTGAATATGAACCGCAATGGTATATCCAATACGATGGTGAATGGCATGCTTACTCGAATGGAGGTCTTGAAGAATGAACTGGAAATACGCAAAGACACTCTTTATATTCGTGTTTATCATCATCAACATCATGCTTGCTATTATGTATGTGAATAAAATCAATAAATCACATATCAATGAAGCGGATGATAATAATGAAGTGGATTTCAGACAAGAAGAAATCAGTATTCCTAAAGAGCTGCCGGATGTCAGAGGGCTGCAAGTGCAGTTGGTGACAGGACGCTCAAAAGATTTTACGAACTATGCTAAGTCTAAAGAAGATATTAAAGCAACTGATGACGGGAAAGTGGCAGAAGGTACAATCGACCCAGCCATCAGCGTGAGTAATGATCAAGTCACAAGTCTGAAAATGTTCATGAAAAAGAACATTTATAAAGGTGAAGATTATCAATTATTCAGTACAGATAATGATGAAGAAGTCTTTGAACAAACCTTTAAAGGCTTGCCGATTATGAATAATGATAAAGCTATGGTGAAATTCAAAGTAGATGATGAGGACAAGGTAAGCAGTTATCGTCAAACGGCTATGAATGAACTCAGTGCATCTAAAGGTGAAAATAATGATGAAGAAAAAGTAATCAGTGCACGCAATGCCATTGAAGCATTGTACTTCAATCGTTATTTAAAGCGTAATGATGCTGTGACTAATATTCGACTCGGTTACTACTCTGTCGTACGTGAAACTAACGTTCAAGTCTTCCAGGCAAACTGGGAAATCAAAGTGAATCACGCAGACAGCAATGAAACTAAAACTTATTATGTCGAAGCAACGTCTAAAAACCCTAAAATTATCGTAAGATAGTAATAACGTTAAAAACGTAGAGAAACCAAACATAAGCAGTGGTTAACGA
This sequence comes from Staphylococcus sp. EZ-P03, assembly GCF_003344575.1. NCBI lineage: Bacteria > Bacillati > Bacillota > Bacilli > Caryophanales > Staphylococcaceae > Staphylococcus > Staphylococcus sp. EZ-P03. The sequence goes on from NZ_QPMO01000022.1 coordinate 8,033, forward strand.
AAGAAGTGTCAGTGGCTCATTGAAGCTATTGATGCTTCTTTCTTTGCGGAGAAGCGGATAACTGAATATCCAAAAGAACAAATAAGATTATTTTCCTTAGTACAGTGGGCAGAAAGGTCATTTAGGTGTACAATAGATAGGTGAAATTTTTAATTTATGAGGTCCGGCACTGTTCGGCCACTCAAACGGCAGTATGATCAAGCCGTATCTTTAACAAAGCCTCAATAATTTGAGATAATAATAGAAATGTACTCGGAAAAACATAATAGAGAAATAGTGAGTAACTTAGAAAGGGTGAATCGCTTGATACGTATGAGCGTACTAGCGAGTGGCAGTACAGGCAATGCCACTTATGTAGAAAGTGATAAAGGTAGCCTGCTCGTTGATGCTGGATTAACCGGCAAAAAAATGGAAGAACTCTTCAGTAAAATCGATAAAAATATAGCAGATTTAAATGGTATTTTAGTGACACATGAACATGTTGATCATATTAAAGGATTAGGCGTACTTGCACGTAAATATCAATTGCCTATCTATGCAAATGAAAAGACATGGCAAGCCATTGAAAAGAAAGACAGCAAGATTCCAATGGACCAAAAATTCATCTTCAACCCCTATGAAACACATTCTTTAGCTGGGTTTGATATTGAATCATTCAATGTTTCGCATGATGCGATAGATCCGCAATTCTACATTTTCCATAATGATTATAAGAAATTTACAATGATTACGGATACAGGATATGTTTCAGATCGAATGAAAGGCATGATCAGAGGCAGTGATGCTTTCATGTTCGAAAGCAACCATGATGTCGACATGCTGCGCATGTGTCGTTATCCATGGAAAACAAAACAACGTATCTTAGGTGATATGGGACACGTTTCTAACGAAGATGCGGCTATGGCAATGTGTGATGTCATTACAGGCAATACACAACGTATTTACTTATCACATCTATCACAAGATAATAATATGAAAGACTTAGCACGTATGAGTGTAGGACAAGTTTTAAACCATCATGATATTGATACAAATAAAGAAGTTTTATTATGTGATACGGATAAGGCAGAACCTACACCGATTTACACAATATAAACAAACTTAAACCAAGGTTTTTGGATAAATATAACGTCCAAAAGTCTTGGTTTTTATTTTTCTAAACTCTTTAATTTGTTATTAAGGAAATGTGATATATTAAAAATATAAAAATTAAAAAAGGGGAACAACAATCATGAAAAAACTAACACGAAACTTTAAGAAATGGATACAAAAAGACAAGTTGAATGCAGGTTTAATAATGGGAGGGATCATACTTGTAATAGTTTTATTTAGTGTTTTCTTTACCTTATTATTTAAAGCGATTACACCTGACAATCAAGGTTTAAATGAAGGAAAAAATAAGAATAGCAATCAAAAAAGCGTTAAACAGGAAGAACCTTCGGAAAAAATCAAAAAATTAGAAGCCAAAAATAGAGAAGAGAAATATGTAACTGTAAAAGAGTATAAAACAATTTCTAATGAAGCAATTAAGTATATGGATAAAGGTAATGATAAAATAAATAAGGCATTTGAAAAAGCAAATAATGAAGGTTCGGGAAAAATATCTTATTTAGAAGTTCAAAGCGCATACCATGAATATGCCGATGCAGCTGATATGCTTCTAGCAATTGAGCCACCAACAGAGAAAGTATACGAGTATAACAAATTAATAAATATTCTTAACGACTACATGAAAAGTATTAAGTACTTCAATGAATATATTGAAAGTGATAGCATGAATGTATTTATTGAAGGTGGAGTTTTGAAAAGTAGAGCTACTGAAAAGCTGAAAGAGTTAAAAAATCAATAAATAAAATGGCACCTACATACAAGTGTAGGTGTTTATAATAGAAAACCAGTGATTTTAATGAATGTGATGAAAAACGTTTAGATTGTAAAACTAGTAAAAAGAACATGATATAATTTTTAGGGTAGTGTGCACGTAGGGTAGTTATTCACAATTTCGTGTAAAGAAAGCGCGTAACTGTGAATAACTATGTAAGACCTACCTGCAAGTTATGCACAAAATAAGGTTGAGTTATCCCCATTTGTGCACAATCCACATAGAAATACCCACATTATTAACAGAGTTATCCACATATCTACAAGTTATGTACAGAAATGTGAGTAAAATCCACAAGAATAGCTATGAATTTATATACATAACGTACTAATTAAGACAGTAGCCTGTGAATAGGTGGATATCCTGTGGATAACTAGAATAAGTTCAAAATAAAAAGGAGAATGTGATGAAGATTACAATACTTGCCGTAGGCAAATTAAAAGAAAAATACTGGAAACAAGCCATTGCAGAATATCAAAAACGCTTAGGAGCTTACACAAAAATTGAGATTGTGGAAGTACCTGATGAAAAAGCACCGGAAAATATGAGCGACAAAGAGATAGAACAAGTAAAACAAAAAGAAGGACAACGGCTGTTAGCAAAAATTAAACCGCAATCCACAGTTATTACCTTAGAAATCAAAGGCAACATGCTAACATCTGAAGGATTAGCTAAAAACATCCAGCAGCGCATGATACAAGGTCAAAGCGACTTTACTTACATCATTGGAGGATCTAACGGCTTACATCAAGACGTCTTAGACAGAAGCAACTATGCCCTCTCCTTCAGCAAAATGACATTTCCGCACCAAATGATGCGTGTCATTCTGCTAGAACAGGTGTATAGATCGTTTAAGATTATGCGTGGCGAAGCATATCATAAATGATGCGGTTTTTTAATGATTAATAAAATGTATTGTGAAATATTTATGCTTGATCAATAGTTTATTATATTTGAATTAAAAAGTATTATGTAGAAAAAGAAGGCCTAGATGAATACTTAGCAAAGAGTATTTTTAAAAGCAAAGGAGATGATTTTATGGGCATTAATATTCAATATTTTGAAGAAAAGGATGCTGAGGAAATTGTTAAGTTGATTCATCGAGCAATGTTTGAAACGAACATCTCTGATTATTCTAAAGAAGATTTGGTAAAAGATGCTGAGAATATAACCGTGTCGTCAATCATCGAAAGAGCTTCTTGGACTCACTTTTATGTATTTAGAGATGAGGAGACTATCATTACGACAGGTGCAATTGGTCCCTATTGGGATAGTCTAACAGAGAGTAGTTTTTTCACTATTTTTGTTTTACCTGAATACCAAGGTAAAGGGGTTGGAAAACTTATTATTAATACATTGGAAGACGATGAGTTTTATAAGAGAGCTAGCCGGATAGAGATACCAGCATCAATTACTGCAGTTCCTTTTTATCAGAAGTTTGGCTATAACTTCAAGGATGGAGTTAGTAATGCTGATGAGGAAGGTATAGTAAGAATGGAGAAAAAACTTTACGACTTAAATTAACGTTACAAGTTAAGTAATTTTTAGTAAAATTATTAGTCTGATTTACAGATAAAAAGTAATAAATATACTATATTTTAAAAAAGTTCGTTATTTATCTAGTATAAAATAACGCGTCCAATATTAATTATTACTAAATTTTGATATATTTAAAGAAAGATTAAGTTTAGGGTGGATGAATGAATGGCTTATCAAAGTGAATATGCATTAGAAAATGAAGTGCTACGACAACTTGAGAGTTTAGGATACGAACGAGTAAGTATACATAACGTTGAACAACTACATGATAATTTTCGGAACATTATCAATGAACGTCATAAGGATAAATTAAATGGAAAACCGCTGACGGATCGTGAGTTTGAACGTTTAATGACAGGGATTAACGGTAAGTCTGTCTTTGACAGTGCGATGCAATTACGCGATCGCTATGTACTAAAGAGAGATGATGATACGGATCTTTACATAGATTTCATGAACTTAAAACAATGGTGTCAGAATAAATGACGATAACAGCACAATACTTTACATTTTCCAGACGTAATTATTTCTACCATCTTTTGATAGCCCGAACGTTTTGTATGTCGTCCGCTTCGCTTATCATCATAGAATGTTACATTAGACCATCCATATTGCTTAGCAGTATCCAAAATGAGTGATTTTTGAGTAGCTAAGCTTTGTTGTTTGAGTGTACTTTGACGTACGTAACCAATGACTTCTACCATTAATTTCACCTCCAAAAAAATAATATATATTTATGAATGAATTCAAATAAAGGTCCAACGTGTCATCAACACGTTGGACCGCCATAATTAGTTATTGTTATTTAATACTTCAATAACTAATTCATTTAATTAACAAATCCTATTACTTTTTTGGTAAAAAATCATTGTGAGATATTCTGTAATAAATTAATTATCATTTTCGTGTATAGTGGATAGATTACGTTAATCATTATTTTATTAGATGAATATTATTGAAATTGATAAGTAATAATAGTTAAATATTAAATCAAAAATGAGATGAAATTAAAAAATCTAATTAAAAAAGTTTCTGATAAAGCAAATAGGGAATAACTAAATATAATAAGATATAGGAGTGATTTGGTTATGAGTAAAACAGCAATAGTCACAGGTTCAGCAGGCGGATTAGGAAAAGGTATTGCAGAACGATTGGCCAATGATGGATTTAATATAGTATTACAAGATATTAATGAAGAACTTCTATTAGAAACTGAGAAAGAGTTCAAAGAAAAAGGATATAAAGTATCTGCTTTTAGAAGCGATGTTTCTAAGAAAAAAGAGCAAGAAGAGTTAGTTAAATTTGCAGAAACAGAATTTGGCCAATTGGATGTTATGGTAAATAATGCAGGGGTAGATGCAGTTAGTCCAATTTTAAAAATTGATGAAGATGAATTGAATAAATTGTTTAATATTAATGTGTTTGGAACATTATTTGGTATTCAAGCAGCTGCTAACCAATTTATCAAACAGAACAGTAAAGGTAAGATTATAAATGCTTGTAGTATAGCAGGACATGAATCTTACGAAGTACTTGGTACTTATTCAGCAACAAAACATTCAGTTCGTTCATTTACGCAGACAGCAGCAAAAGAGTTAGCAGATAAAGGAATTACAGTGAATGCTTATTGTCCAGGTGTTGCTAAAACTAAAATGTGGGATCGCATCGATGAAGAAATGGTTAAATTGGATGATAATCTTAAAAAAGGTGACGCATTTAAAGAATTTTCTTCAGCAATTAAACTTGGAAGATATCAAGAACCTACTGATGTTGCCAATTTAGTTTCATTCCTTGCATCAAGTGATTCTGACTATATTACTGGACAATCTATTTTAACTGATGGTGGATTAGTTTATAGATAAGAAAATATAATTAATATTAATAACTTGAAAATTATTTTGAGGCAAGCTGCTATAAGCATCTTGCCTTTATTTATTAGAAGGAGCATTTCGGAAAATGAGATTATAAAATATGCAATAAATATTGTAAAATTTCATTAAGTTATTTATAATAAATACAAATTAAAATGTTATTTTTTATTTTGTAATGAAGGGATTAATAATAATGAAACATATGCATTTATCCGTTTTAGCTTATAGTACAGGTTTACATCATAGGTATCTATAGCAATAGCATCATAACGAATGTTAATGCTAACATTGGGATAGTTTCTATATTTTTTAGTCCGTTAATGAATCCTTTGCCATAATCAGCAGAATTTTTCTTTAAGTCTTTATCCTGTGATAATTATTTTCCTTTTGCATAATATGTTTTTGCTTTTTCATCTAATTTAGCTTCACGAATTTTGTCCTTAGCAATCTTTTATAATCTGCCACGTTTCTTCCTCCTGTTAATTTAAGTAATGTGTTTCTATGTTATATTCATACACGTTTTTTTACACTATTTCTCCTCTCAGTATTGTCTATAGACAGTCGTCTGTTGCTATAAGACCATGTATAAATTTAAGTCCTTCTGAACCAGCAGTAGAATCTATAAACTCCATGTGACTATAAACATCGACATGACTGTTAATGCAAAACTCTATCTGCTTCAGATAATCATATATTTCATGAAACATGTTAAATGACTTATAGAATAATACTAGATCATAATCTGTGTTACGTATTTTATTGTTAAGTTCATATAATTTAGGATAGTAGCCCACTATAAAGTCTTCTTCATTATCAGTATAAACTTTTTCGATATGATAGTTTTTTCCTTAGCAATTTTTGTAAGTATTTCTAGTTGCTCTTCTAGGGATACACCGAATTGTGATTCATTTCCTTCATTCAAGTAGATTGCAGCTGTTTTCATTGTTATCATCTCCGATTATTCGTTTAGGTAGGTTTTTATGTTTTCCTTTATGGTCTATCTGAATTAAATTAACTGGATAAACTTTGAGATATGCTACTATTAAGTTGTAGCAGTTTCTGTTGAAGGTTCTTCAGTTGAATTATAATTATTTTCTTTTTCCTTATCTGTTTTTTGTCTGTTTCGCCTTTAGCCTTAACAGTCTTGAGTTTCAGCTTTTCTTTCTATAGTGACAAACTTTGATTTATTGAGTACTGAAAATATGTAAATACGCTGATGAGGCTTATTAACAAAACAATTAATACAGAGAACAACCATTTTTTATAAAAATTCTCCTTAACCTATTTTTTTACTTTATTTGTAATTATAACAAGTAGAGTTAATATTGGATATATATTTTTATAAGCGTAGGATTAAAAAATATATAGTTTTTACAGATATAGGATGATGAAAAATCTGCTTGTTTCTATATGAATGTGACAAATCGTTAATAAAAAAGGTCAGGAATATAATGCTTAACCTTTAGAGAAGACAACTTTCTTTTATTGAATGGAATGAATTATTTGTAAAGATGAGATGATCGAGGTCATCTATTCTGATTAATTTACCCACTTTATATAGACGCTTTGTAGCTTCAATATCTTCATATGATGGTTGAGGATGACAAAATATGACTATTTTAAATTTTGTATAGACATTTGTATTTACGAACTAATAAAGTGATATCTAATCATCTAAGTCATTTTTCATAATTGAATGATGATCATTTTCTGAAAATATTATGTGGTCATATAATATAATGCCCATCATTTCACTAATCTCTTTTATCCTCTGAGTTATTTTGATATCTTCTGGAGAAGGTGTGACATCTCCACTTGGGTGGTTATGGCCAATAATCATACCCGTTGCGTTACTTAATATGGCTGTTTTAAATATTTCTCGAGGATGGATAACCGCAAAATTAATGGTTCCTATGAAGTCACGCATAATATCAGTAGCATCTTTTGATTCTTCAATACGTCTTTTTAAATACCAAAGTGTATCTTCTTTGATCATTTGGACTTTGACAATATCTATTCTTTTTCTACTCATTATGGATAACCTCTATACTTTCTATTAAGTCAGGGTGAACAATGGATGTGATAGAATCATCATTCATATAAATGGAATATAGCTCATCTAATTCTGAATTATTTTTTATGTTTGATGAAAAGGCGATAATGCCTTTAATAACATCTATGTGTGGTTGATGTATTAAATATTGGTATACTTCTTTCCATGTTTGATTCATTCTATTTAGTCTCCTTTAATGGTTTAATTGTCCATGCCTTTCTAGCGTATGGATTTAATGGATGCATGATTTCATTTGTTTGAGGGTTTGTTAATATATTGATTTTCTTACTGTGAGGTTTTAACATGTCTAATACATCATTCACTCGTTTTTCCACAAGGGGTTTCTTTCCGTAGGAACCCCAAGCCAATAAAACACTATCGGCTTCTTTGACAGCTTTCATAATGTGAATATCCGTGTGCTTGTCATGGCTGTTTTCGATATGTTTTAAATTAATGGGGGTATCAATATTTGAAAAAAGATTTATAAAATTAACGCCACCATATTCATCTTTTTCAGCTACTTTATTGACAATAAGTTGTGTTGTAAGGTCAACATTAATAATGCCATCATAATGAGGGTACATCGTTATAATTGTGAGTACTTCTTTATCAATATTCCAAGTTTTTTTGAGAAGATAACGATGCATTTTATCCTCACTAAATATCGCTTCGGTTTCTAATACACTTTTGATTGATTTCATTTTTATCTAACTCCTTTATTTAATATTCTTCAGGTAACAACATGACGTAATAAGAAAGGTCTACATCATCTTCTCGGATAATGTAGACCTTATTAATATTGATAGCTTTTGAATAATTTGCCTTATGAATTTTTACGTACTCTGGACGTTCTTGCTTATGTTTGATGTATAATTGACTATTATGCATATTGAACTGGAAAATATGAAAGTAATCAATCTCTTCTAGTTCCTTGAATTGTTCGTTTTCGCGTTGCGCTACAAGTTTCCATAATTGTTGCTGTAACATTGCTGGCAAGTAATTGGCAATACCACGTGTAATATAACGTTCCATCATGATTGCTCCTTTTCTATATCTTTCATCACTGATATCACTTCGGTAATAATAGTGATACTTATTTCTGCGATATAAATCCATTTATTCATTATTGTCATTCTCCTTTTCCTAGTAAGTGTCTTTGATCTAGTAGTGGCATAACTGTATTATGAAGGTATAAAAAGTCCATATCGTTTGTTTCATCAATATAACCAATCGCAATGAGTTGTTTCTGATAGTAGAGGATAAAGGGGTATATATGTCTTTCATGAAGGGTATCAGAGTAGTAAGTATACGTATGAAGTGTTTTGTTGGTGAGTGGGCCAAGTCTTACATATTGATCAGGTAGTATGTTGTCGGAGACTTCATCGATTGCTTCACATTCCCACACTTCATTTTTGGGTAGGCTAAATAAATGTGTGATATAGTGCTTGAGTTGTTTTTCTAGTGTCATGGTTATGACCTCCTATAATGTTTTTGATGTATACATGTAATACACCATATAGATAATATATGCTTTAAAAAAAGTTTGTTTCGTTTGTGAATCCCATTGTTATTCAGAAAATATCCCAAGCAATATTTGTGAGAAAGGTTGATATGACAAGGAAATCCCGTTATCCCGCTTATTTCTCAGGAAATATAGCCATATATTTATATAATTTAGATTTGTAGGTGTAATTGTGACTTACTTTCCCTTTTTATATTATTTATTTATAAATAATAATGGGATTTCGGGATTACGCATGCGTAATCCTTCTCGTACTTGTATTTATCAAATCCCATTGTCATCCCGTTGGTTTATTATTTAGGGATGTTCTTTTGTCATATCAATATAAGCTTCACATTGAGTTGTACTTATATGTAAACTGAATTTATAAGTTAGAAAAGTGTTATTGTATGACAAAAGGACAGTAAGTATAAATTTAGCTTGTTTAAGGAAAAAATAAAGGCGAAGTGCTGAGGAGCACTTCGCCTAAAATTTATTCAAGAGAACTATTTATATTTTAATTGATTTATAATTTATAGTGCAGTAATACCACCATCTATAACAAATTCTGATCCTGTAGAATAAGAAGCATCGTCAGACCCTAAGAAACATACAAGTTTAGATACTTCTTCGGGTTGCGCAACTCTTCGCATTGGAATTGTTTTTTCGAATTCTTTAACGGCTTCTTTAACATCGTCTTGTTCTAACATTGGTGTTTTTATAACACCTGGGTGTACTGAATTAACTCGAATATTGTATGGAGACAATTCTTTAGCCGCAGCTTTTGTCATACCTCTGACCGCAAATTTTGTATCTGTATAGCCAATTGCACCACCAACAAGACCATTCATTGAAGAAATATTGATGATTGACCCTTGTTTTTGACTTTTCATAATTTTTGATACAGTTTTGATGCCTAAAAATACAGATACTTGATTAATATTTACAATCTTCATATAATCTTCTAATGATATTTGGTCAATTGTTTTATTGTATGTGATTCCTGCATTATTAACCAATACATCAATTCGATTCCATTTGTTCATAACTTCTTGAATGACATGATTCCAATCCGTTTCTTTAGATACATCATGTTTGATAAATAAAACATCGTCTCCAAGAGAATTAGCTGTTTTTTGACCTAATTCATCATTAATATCAGTTATCACGACTTTTGCGCCTTCAGCTATCGCTTTTTTGGCATGAAGTTTTCCCATACCTTGTGCACCACCTGTAATAACGACGACTTTATCTTGTAATTTTCCCATTTTAAAACATCCTTCCTCTAAATTAATATTGTTCATAATTTTATTGTATACCTAACTCAATCAAGAAGCTAAAAAAGTCACTTATACTTATATATGAATATAGAGTGTTTGAGATAAAAATAAAGACGAAGTGCTGAGGCGCACTTCGTCGATAGGGGTATTATGGAAGAGTTGTTTAGTGATTTCATGATTGAGTTTTAATGTGACATAGAATTGCTTTTTACGATGTTCGTCTTTACGAATATCTATTCGTTCAATGACTGTGAGATATAACGCTTTGAGTTGTGATTTATCCATGGATTCTACGTTTTGAAATATGCGACGTAAAACAGCGGATAGTTGTTTCGTATTATATGATGTTTTCTCTTGATTTTGTTGTTGCTTCAGTTGATTAATTTGATTCGTAATGTCATTCAGTTGTGTTTCATATTTATGGATTGTTTCTTTGAGTATTGTTGTTAAGTCTGGATTATCTTCAAGCGTTTTTATCAAGTTATCTAATTTGATTTGGACCTCATCATATTGTTGTTGCTTATATGCGATATCATGATTGAGTGCAGACGTATCAATTTGATGTTCTTGATTGACACGCTCAACGACTTGCTTGATAACCTTGTCGCTTTTAACAATTTCGAGTATTTGATCCATAACATATTTTTCAATTACATCGGCTCTGACACTATTCGCAGAACATACTTTTGACCCTTTATTACGAAAGTTACTACACGAATAGTAGCGAATGCGTTTTTTAGTACCATCTTTAAGTGTATTAACTGTTGTGCTCGCAGACATTGAAGCAGAACATTGGGGACACGAAATTAATCCAGTTAAAATATTGGTTCCTTTACCATGAACTTGTGGTTTTTCACTTACTTGTTTTTTACGTACTTGGACTTTATCCCATAATGATTGGCTAATAATAGGGGTGTGTTTGCCTTCGGCGATTACTGGATTATCATTCAAGCCTTTACGACGTTTATCATTCCAATCTTTATATTTTGCGAATTGAATTTTACCAATATAGAATGGATTTGAGAGAATATAAGTAACAGCTGAAATACTGAATGCATTACCTTTCTTAGTTACATATCCTTTATGATTGAGTGCATTGGCTATTTTACGATAACCATGGCCTTTGGCATAAGATTCAAAGATATATTTAACGATGTTAGCTTCATGTTGATTAATCATTAATTCTTTTTTATTATCAGGTATGTTATTATATCCTAATGGAAGATTGCCTTGATAATAGCCCTCTAAAGCTCTTTGATGTTGTCCAGTATAAATATTCTCTAAAATTGTATTTCTTTCAAATTCGGAAAAACTTGCAAGTATCTGGAGCATTAACTTACCTGTTGAATTTTTGACTTCCATGCGTTCAGACAAGCTAAAAAATTCAACATTTTGACGATGAAGTTCTTCGACGATTGTAAGTAAATCGGAAGTATTACGTGCCAAACGATTTGTTTTATAAACCATAACACAGTCTAATTTTCCATTTTTAGCATCATTTAACATGCGCTGTAATTCAGGACGGTTCATAGATTTTCCTGATATACCCCGATCTGCATATATATCAACGAGTTCATACCCGTTAAATTGGCAATATTGCTCTATTTGTGTAATTTGTCCCTCTATGCTATAGCCCATTACCTGTTTTTCCGTGGATACGCGGATGTACCCTCCGATTCTCTTCTTCTTCATTTCATTCATATTTTTTCATCCTTTCATCTATTAAGCAATCGATGATTGCGTCGTTTGATTGACAATGTTTAGAGGTTCATTTTTGAAATAGATCCCCGCAAGGGTTTTGTTTTTAGTAATACTAATTACATCAATATAGGGATTCAGCATGTTTAACGTGAAACGTTGTTGAATGATGTTTTGAAAAGCTCTTTGAATTTGATACGCACTGATTGATGATATAGGTTTTGATTGTTGATGTAATGATTGCGTTTGTTCTCTGAACGTTTCTGCATCAATTTTGCCTTGGGCTAATTTTTCTATCAGCTGCTCGTGATTGAGTGTAGTTTTAGTTTCTACATCTCTTTGTCTTTTGAGTCGTTGTTGAATAGTATGGTTTATTTTTGAATAGAGCTGTTGATTTTGAAAGAAGTCCTGACAAGTCGCTAAAACACTTGTTTCTAATTCTTGTGCGTTGATTCCTTTAAATTCACAAACAAAGCGAGCGTTATTCATATTTTGGGGACAGACATAGTAACGCAATGAATAATCTGGTTTGCGGACAGTCATGTTTGTGAGTGTCGAATGACAATAGGGACATTTGATTTTTTGTTTGAGTTGATTTTCTGACGGCTTACGTTTGACTTGTTTCTGAGTTCGGGTAACTTGAGCTTCTTCGTATATCGTTGTACTGACAATAGCTGGGAACATGTTTTCATATTGTCCGTATTGATTGATAACACGGCCACAGTAATTAGGGTTAAGGATAATATTACGCACTTGATAAGGCTTGCGATTAATGAATTTATCATCAGCTTCTAAGTATTGCGCAATTTTTTTATAACCATTACCTTGAATGTAATAATTGAACACAGCTTTTACTGTTGGTGCTTTTACTGTGTCTATCGTGAATGTACCATTATGATAGTGATACCCAAAGGGTGCATGTGTTGTAATCAGTTTACCTTGTTTCGCTTTTTCTTTGATTCCATTTTTGACTTGTTCGCCTATATTATCAGATTCTAGTTCAGCCAAGCTGATGAAAATATTGAGTTTGAGCCGATCGAATGCTTTATCCATGTCGAAGTAGCCATCATGAACGCTTAAGATATGAACATGATACGTTTGACACAATTTCATGAGTTTTAATGCATTTTTTAGATTACGATGAAGTCGATTCAGACGATAGCAACATAATACGTCACATTGTCCTTGTTGAATCAGTTCAGTAATTTGTTGGTAACCTGTTCGATTTTCAGTTCTACCTGATTGTTTATCGCTATAAAAGGTAATGTGTTGAATATTATGCTTTTCGGCTAATGCTTTGATGGTTTGTTTCTGAGCCGAGAGTGATTGTTGCTTTGTAGTGCTCTGTCGTAAGTAACCTATTGCTTGTTTCATCCTGTTTCCTCCTTCCAAAGTGATAATATATATTTATGAACGAATTTATAGATGAGCCCAACACCTGCTGGTGTTGGGCGTTATTATTAGTCATCAGCATGATTAATTTCTTCAATCACTAAATCAGCGAGTAATGTGATTAATTCGTCCATATTCTTCCTCCCAATTGACTTTTATAGTAGTAAAAGTGTTATACCAACATTGGAAATATTGTAATGAATTTAATTTTTCGCTTTGAACAGAGTTTGTCCAACTTAGGATAATCTTCATAGGTGCCCCAAAAGACAACACGTTTAGGTTTAATATGATTATCGTTAATATCATCTACCAAGGTGCTTTCTTCGTCGTAGATTTTAGTGATCTTAAGACCATTGTTTTTACAATATTCTCTTACAGTATCAATAGGTTGTTTATCCAAGTGGTCTTCTCTTTCATCTGTAATATTATGTGCTAATGCAATTACGTTCATAATTTTTTCCTCCGATTGATTTAATGAGCTACAACGCGTTTATAGCGTTGTAGCGGTATAACATTCAAATTTATAGTTCTAAATCGTCACTTGCTTCTTTTTCTCTGGCTTGATTAACAAAGTCATTAAGCAAATTTGGATTTGTATTCCCATCAAAGTGCGGTAGTGTGAATGGTTCTGAATTTGAGCTTAAGCCGAAAATAGGGGCAAGTTCTTTATCCAATTTAAGATGATAGAATACAATACTCCTAGGTTTTCCTTGAGTATCTTTGACACTACGTTTGATGGCTATCCGATCGGAATCCATCTGGATATATCCTTCTGATCTTAAACTATCTATTACATTTTTTACATCTTGATATTGGTTTTCTTCTAGCATATGTTTAAAAACATCTTTAAGCATCTTGACTTGGATGTGATCGTCTTTCAGCTCAATAAGGCCATAATTTTCAATCATTGTGGAGAGTTTTTCATTTTCCGCAAACTTACTACGATTGCGTGCCACGAACTGAACCACACTATCAATCGCCTTGGCTGCCAAACTGCGTTCACTTACGGAATCTACATGATAACTAACTAGATACTCTCTAACTGCATCCAAATCTATGGGTGTCGCAATTACACGTACTAATATTCTTGCTGATGCCATAATGGTGGCGTAGCGCTTGAACATACGTATGCCTACATTGTTTGTTTCATTGTTAAGTTGTGTTTTGAACCAATCGTGTTCTCTATGAAACCACTTGATTACTTCATATTCACGATTTAGAAGATATTCAGCTACTAACGGCATTACGTGTCCGTAGTTTTTTGATGTTCCTTTTTTAATGGCGTCCGCATTGTCAGCACTTGTTGTAAAGACATCAGAAATTTCGATGCATCTTGCTCTCAAACCATCATTTGCACTAGCATCTTTGAATATTGTGTGTTCTGCTGTACTAATCACACTAGATCCAAAGTGGTGAGGATTTTTTACATTTCCTTCTCGATTAGCACGTAGACGACCTTGCCCCTCTGCTAGGGAATAAAGTAAACCATTTGTATCTTTAAAGGTAGCTGCTGATAATTCATCTAAGGCAATAGGAACACCAAAGTTGTTACTTAAGTATCCTTCAATTGCATTACGGGTGCCGTTCCAACCTCTGAATAATGTTTGGTCACCTTTAGATGGATTCCCTGCTATTGAAACTGCTAATGCCGCTGCAGTCGATTTACCCGTACTAGAGTTCCCCATAAATGAAAATATCGTGCCAAAATATTCGACTTCATGCTTTGTTTTTAAGAACGCAGTCACTAATGAAGAAACACCAAATATCACAGCAAGCTCCAGTAACAAGTTTCCTTTTACTTCATCAAGATACATTTGCCACCAGCCTTCAAATGTACCTTTAGGTTGTAAGTCATACTTTGTTTCACAAATGATTTCATCAGCCTGAGACTGCTCGATGTCTTTTGAAAGATATGGTTCATCTAATGAAATGACAGTACCTTCATCAGTACTTAAGACACCTACACCTGTATACAATGTAGAAATGGGCAGTGATTGACGCATTAATTGTAGTGCATTACCTAGCGATTTAATGTACTTTTCATTGATGCTGAACCCAAACATAACCAGTCTAGGTAACTTTTGTGTCGTTAGAATATCTGACGTTTCAATACGTTCAATATTTTTGCCATCCGTGATAGTCAATTTCTCAACCCCTGTAGTAGGGTCGAGAAATTTGTTTTCTATGATGATTGGACTAGATAAACGAATTATCTTATCTTCGTCATTTTTGTTTTTTGCTCGAATAAGTTCATACCATGCAGTTGAATCTAACCAGTATGGATATTGCTTGAATATGTTGTTAGTCATTAGTTGTTACCGCCTTTCCAGTTACTTTTGTGACGCATTGGATTTGGTCCTGTTTTACGATACACTAAGTTCCCGTTGCTATTCTTACCAATAATGACAAATGGAACACTTGGCGTGTTCTTTACAAAGTATGCAAACCAGCGACCAACATCTTGTTGTACGTCAGTTGAACATGTAACGTTGGACGCCAAATTTAAATCGTTAAACGTAAAATCTTTACCAATTGCTAAATTAAAAGCAACACCACAAGCGCGTCTTTTTAACAAAAGAAAGCAATAACTTTTTTTGCTCATATAAAATTCCTCCTAATAATTAAAATCATCAAATTTGATGTAATTACATACTAATCCCTCACAAGTAGGCTTAGTTTCAAATTTTCCAGGGGAATTTTAGGACACTGATATAAAGGGATTTAAAAGAAAAAATACCTATCGAATACATGTATTCGATAGGTAATTAATTTATTAAAAATAAATATTTCTATGCTTTTTACTGTTTTTAAAACGTGATTCATAAAATTTACTAATAAGTTGAGTCATTAATGTATCACGAAAATCGTTAGGATTAGAGGTCAAACCATATCTATTATAAAATGTGCTTATGTCATAGTCAGCAAGTGTTGAAAGTAGTTCACTTTCAATAGTTGAAGTTAGCTTGCGATTCATTTGAATGGTTTCAGCAATTACCGATTTTAGATTTGAATTTCTAGCATAGCCATTAATTAAATTTTCTATATGTTGTGATTTTTGATCGTATTTTTCAATCCAACTTTTTAAGTCCTGTTTAAGATTACTTATTATATGTAAAGATACTAGTATGTCTTGCTCTGTTGCTTTTTGCATTATGGTACTCACAGTTTGAACTAGTTCGTCTAATAAATCTGAAATAGCAGTAAATAGGGTGAAATGAAATGTATCTTCAATAGTTGTCTTATAATAGAGTTCATTATAACTGATTAGATTTTCCTCCTCCATGAATTCATCAATTTTTTCTTTTGACTGTATAATGTCATCAACAGTTATTGTTTTTCTGCGCAAGCTTTCATTTGCAATGCTGCGAATAAATTTAAAGTAAGGGTCATTTTTATCGTATAAATAAAGTGAAACACCAATAGCAGCTTGTCTGAATTGATCGATATTGTCAGATTGTTCTAAAGAACCATTTTTATGAGTTGACGGTTTAATACTATTTGCAATTTCAAAATATTGGGAGTCGCTTTTTCGTTGTTTAATTAAGTTTTTATTAATTAATTTTATAAAATAGTTTGACTTATTTTGACTTAATATGCCTTTTTCCAGATAGGAGTCCTGCTTTTCTTTATATACAAGATATTTAGTTAAGAAATCACTTATTAAAATGTCATTATATGATTCTGCAGTTAAGTCTTGATGGTTCTTTATAATTTCATTTTTAAGTTTGTTGAATTCTGAAGATGAATTTAATTTATCTTTGTTTTTATTCATTTTAATTTGAATATCCCATTTTTTAAGATTTATCTCACCCATTATTTGTCTTCTTACATTTTCAGCAGTTTGTTTAGCAAATTCTGTTTTGTCTGAAATGGCAAGTAAGAATTCATCAAAGTATGATTCTATTGTTTTTAAATCTAAGGATAGGAGAACGGAAGAGCCTTCTTCAACGATTTCTTGTGATATATCATCAATATCGATTTTACTTTGACTATCTATAAAAAATGATAATTTATCATTTTTAAAAATTTCTGATTGATATATATTTGGGACATTGTCAGTAAAGATACCGTTTGAATTTGATTTCACTGTATGTTGTTCAATAATTTGATCTGGTTGATTTACGAAGTAACTAATATAAACTGTTTCATTAGGTAATGATCTTCCTTTAATTAAGTTATTTTTATCAAATATGATGCTTTCTGGCTCAAACTCATTGCTGATTTTATGTATAAAATAGTTGAATTTCTGAAACCATAATTCTATTTTCCATTTGTTCTTTATCATACTAATCATCCATTTCTATAAAATTTTAATGTTTTTGGGTGAATTTAGAATGGTATAACTACTATAAGATGGTAAGTGCTGTTTTAATATGCTTAGCCTTTTTTTGCAGTTTTTCCAAATCAGACTCTATGTCTTTTATAGCTTCCTCAATATCATTAATCATTGGTTTATTAGCTTTAAAAAAAGCATTTCCATGCTCATCTTTCTCGGGATGGCTATTTAATCGGTATGGAGTTATGTTATGAGTATATTCATCTCTATACTTTACGGTACGAATAGGACTGTTTTTATTAAGTATATTCCCTAATTTGTTAAAAGTTTCATTGTCAGAAGACTTTAATTTAGCTACTAGTTCTCTTTTAAAACCTAATTCTAATTTAACTTCATAAGAATGGGTTAATTCTCTTACTAATGTATACATTAAATCGTGTAAAGTATGTAAAAAATGAAGGGCTATGTTGTGATAATAAAATACCCAATAATAATTTTTCTCTAGATTATTTGTATATGGTAAATTTTTATGTGCATACTTCAAACATACAAAAGAATTGCAAAAATATTCACAAGTATCATGTATTGAATTGATAGCGGATGGTACATTTGAACCTATTTGGTCCAATCCACTTACTAAAGTATTAACCTTTGAAAAATCAAATATATTGATCTCTGTAAGTAATTTGTTATATTCAATGTCAAAATAGTTTTCGTCGATCACAAAAGGTTTCATAACATTAGATCCTTTCAAATTAGTGATTAATTTTTGTTAATCTTATTTTTTAGTGCATTTAGTTAAGATTTTACTTATATTTATTATACTATAAGATAAATTTATCTTTAACTTAATTTACTTTATTTAAAGGGAATTAATGTTACTTTGCTTGCTAAAAACTAAGAACAGTTAAAGTTTTAAAAGAAGAACTTGTAAAATTCAGAAAAATCAATAGTTAATAGAGGGATCAAAATGAAAAAATTTATATACACTATCATTATATTTTTAATCTTATTAATAGTTTTCATGCTTATTAAGCCAGAAACAGCAAAGTATATATCCGGCTTTTCTTTAGTGATCTCCTTACTTACGTTTTTAACGAATATGTATTATAACGGTAAAGCCGAAGAACATAAAAGAATTTCTAATACTCCACTATTTTTGTTTGATAGCACTAAATACTCATATGAGCTAAATAAAGACTTTAATAAAGAATAGTATACAGATAGATATATTTAACTTTAGCAATGAATCATCTTTAGTAACAAATGATAAAGCTAAAACACATTTTATAGGGCAAAATAAAAATTTTATATATTTAAAAAATGTTGGTGAAGTAGCTAAGAATGTAATTGTCGAATCTGAAGTTATATGGGACAAGGATGAATTTAAAACTCACAAGCAAAGAATTCTATTTGAGGATTATAAAAGAGAATTTAATTGTGATGACAATATATGTAATCTTTACTCAGAACATGATAAATGGGGATTTTCAAACAAAGAAATTACGTTCAATACACATACAAAACAAATGAAAATAAAAGGCGTTTCGAAAGAAAGTGATCTTTTAGTTAGTATACCGAGTGAATTTAGTTATGCTACTAATTTCTATCTATTTGGCTATATTATCAGCCCACCAAAACTCCTTGTAAAGATACAAGGTGAGACTCTTTCAGGAAAAGATTTACCGATGGAAATCCAAATCCAAAGGTTTAAACTGAACTATGATCCTATCAAAGCGGAGGTTACATTATTTGCTTAAAATAAAGAAATACTCATAAAAAATATTTATAAAACTCAAACAATATGAATACAATAATATAGTATAATTAATTGTAGTAGAAACAAAGGTAGGGGATGTTATGGTATACCAAAGTGAATTTACTCTATAAAATGAAATGATGGAACAGTTAGAATTAAATGGCTATGAAACTGTAACGATTAGAAATGAACAGCAATTATTGGATAATTTCCGTGCTATTCTCAATGAACGTCATGCTGATAAATTCAAAAATCAACCATTAACAGATAAAGAGTTTCAATGCTTATTAACGATGATTAATGGTAAAAGTATTTTTGAAAGTGCACGTATTCTACGCGATAAATTGCCTTTAAAGCGTAATGATGAAACCGAAGAATATTTATCCTTTTTAGACACAAAAAATTAGTGTAAAAACAAATTCCAAATTACAAATCAACTATCGATAAATGATAAATATAAAGCAAGATATGATGTCGCAATATTAGTGAATGGATTGCCTTTAGCTCAAAT
This sequence comes from Staphylococcus sp. EZ-P03, assembly GCF_003344575.1. Classification (NCBI taxonomy): domain Bacteria; kingdom Bacillati; phylum Bacillota; class Bacilli; order Caryophanales; family Staphylococcaceae; genus Staphylococcus; species Staphylococcus sp. EZ-P03. Next base: position 27,795 of record NZ_QPMO01000022.1, read on the forward strand.
TGAACTTAAGCGTCGTGGTGTAGACATAATTGAAGCATTTAATCAAGTTATGAGTTATCGAAAACAAAACTATACAGGTCTATTTCGATACATACAATTATTCGTTTTAAGTAATGCGTAGAAACGCATTATATCTCTAATAATGATGGTAATATATTAAAAAGCCATATGTTTTATTGGAGTGATAAAGATAACAATCGTATTAATAATTTGAGTGACATTACTAATAGATTTTTAAGGCCATGCCAACTAGTTATTACAAAAGGGGAATGAATATGACAAATACTCAATGGGTTATACCTTGTAATGTTAAATTCTATAATGTAGTTGCAGCGTTTGATAAGTTAGATGTTATTGATTGGAAGCAAAGTCCGAATTTAAAGAAGGTCAAGAAAGGTGATGTTCTTTATATATACATCTCCGCACCTATTAAGAGTATTAAATATCAATGTTTGATTAAAGAAATTAACAAACCTAAGTCAACAATTGATGATAGTCAATTTGTTATCAAGGGTGATAATTATATTAACTATGGTAATTACATGGAATTAGAGTTATTAAACAAACTTGATGATGACCAATTAGATTTAGAATTTTTACAAGATAACGGGTTAAAAGGTAATGTTCAAGGTCCTATGACTTTAAAGGAACCTTTAAAAAGTTATATACAAAAAGTCTTGAAAACGAATATTTTAAATTTAGATAATGAATTAGAAAACACTGAATATGTCGAAGGTAAACCATATGTACAGTATGGTATTAAATATGAGAGAAATCAGGCATTAAGAAATGAAGCTATTAAATTACATGGAACTACATGTAAAGTATGTGGATTTGACTTTAAAGCTAAGTATGGCGATTTAGGCGAGGGTTTTATTGAAATTCACCATTTAAAACCGATGTTTTCTATAAAAAAAGAGGTTACAGTAGATCCACTTAAAGATTTAGTCCCACTATGTTCTAATTGCCACAAAATGATTCATAGAAATGCTAAACAACCTTTAACAATCAAAGAATTAACTAAAATAGTTAATCATAATAGCAAATAATTTAATATTTTATAAACTACCATTCAACCCTCTTAATTTATTAGGAGGGTTTTTGCATTTGTACTTTCAAACGTGTGCTATACTTTGTGTGTTGAAATATAGAATATCTATAGATAGGGTGATTGAGTATGAAATTCACTGAAGTGGAAGTTATCGAACATCTTGTAAAGGCATATAAAGAAGCAGGAAAGCCTACTTACCCTCATGAAAATTTATATCGAGGACGTAATCATAGTATTTCAGGTATTGGAGAAGACTTGCTGGGTGCTTATTTGATTAGTAGATTGGAAGGTGTCCAAATATTTATTGATCAGCCTTTATCTATGATTGATAAATCTTTAAGTACAAGATATCCGGATTTATTAATTTGTGAAGATAATGAAATTAAAAATATACTAGAAGTGAAGATGGACTTAGGATATCAAAGAAAAGATTTTATAGATTATTGCCGAAAGAAAGAAGAATGGATTTCAAATATCGTAGGAAAACAGTGTGTATTGTCTAGAAAGAGAGAAGACAGAATTCCTATGAATATAGCTGATGATATTAAATTTCATGTTGTGATTTACAGTGAAAACAATGGACCGAAGCGGTTTGATGAAGAAATCATGCCTATCGTTAATGAAACATGTCCACATATTGAAGTATATGTCCTAACAAGCGGTCAACACCCTAATTTAGCAAATGTTAATCTTGAAGGTATTAATATTAATAAAGATGAATTTGAAAGATTAGTAAATGCGTTATAAAAAAATAGAGCATCCTCCACGTTATGGAGGTGCTCTGTTTTTTATTGAAAAGTATCAAGTTAATTAATTTAATATGCTTAATAAGTTCTACCTTGATCTTTTTCTCTAGCTTCTGTTTGATCTCTTATGTACTCAATACATACTGGATTTTCTGTTAATTCATCAACTGTATTAGTTTAATCAGAAGACGTGTCTACTTTGTAAGCTTCTAAGAACTTATTATATGATATAGTGTTTGAGTCTTGTTGTTCTTCTATAAATTTCTGTAGTTATTTTTCAAAAACCGCATCATTAACTGATAAGCAGAAGCTTATCATAAATGATGAAGCTTTTGTTAAGACTAATAATAATATGTAAATATGAATTAAACTAAAATATTAAATGGATTAGATATATATTGTTTGATAATATAAAAACAGTTGTTAGTAAAAACGCCTTAGCGTTCGCTTTTGTATAGAGGAACTTCAAAATTTATGACAAACAGAGAGATGTGAAGTTATGAAACATTCAAAGATAGTAATTGTGTGTACAAGCTTCTTAATCTTAGCGATTATTATAGGTGGATGCGTAATTATAGTTAAAGAAAACAATAAAGAAACAGAAATAAAAAAGAGTTTTGAAAAAACACTAAGTATGTATCCGATTAAAAACCTTGAGGATCTGTATGATAAAGAGGGTTATCGAGATGAAGAGTTTGAAAAGGGTGATAAAGGGACCTGGTTACTATACTCGGAAATGGCTATACAACGTAAAGGAGAAGATTTAGAAACTAGAGGTATGGTGTTAAAACTAAATAGAAATACACGAACAGCCAAAGGTGATTATATAACCAACAAAATTACATATGACAATAACGGTAGACCACACAATAATAAGAAAAAATATCCGATAAAGATGGAAAACGATAAAATCATACCTATTGAGAAAATTGGAGATAGCAGGATAAAAAGAGAGATAGCAGACTTTAAATTTTTTGCACAATATGCAGACTTTAAAGATTTAGATAATTATAAAGATGGGGATACATCGTATAACCCAAACGTACCTAGCTACTCAGCAGAATATGATTTAAAAAACAGCAATTATAATGTAAAACAATTAAGGAAACGATATGATGTTCCAACGAAAAAAGCACCCAAGTTATTATTGAAAGGTACAGGTGACTTAAAAGGATCTTCAGTTGGTACTAAAGATTTAGAGTTTACTTTTGTTGAAAATAAGCAAGAAAATATTTTTTTTACTGATAGTATAAGCTTTAATCCAAGCGAGGATAAGCAAGTATGAGTAAAGGTGAATGTAAAAAAGAATATGTAAAATAACTTTGAGGTGCAAAGGTATATAAGATTTTCAAAATTTAGGATAGATAGAGAGATGTGACTGTATGAAACGTTCAAAGATAGTAATTGTGTGTACAAGCTTCTTAATCTTAGCGGTTATTATAGGTGGATTCGTAATTATAGTTAAAGAAAACAATAAAGAAACAGAAATCAAAAAGAGTTTTGAAAAAACACTAAGTATGTATCCGATTAAAAATCTTGAGGATCTGTATGATAAAGAAGGATATCGAGATGAAGAATTTGAAAAAGGTGATAAAGGGACCTGGTTACTATTTTCAAAAATGGCTATTCAACATAAAGGGGGAGATTTAGTAAGCAAAGGTATGGTATTAAAACTAAATAGAAATACACGAACAGCTAAAGGTGATTATATAACTAAGAGAATTACAAAAGATAATAAAGGAAGAACACAAAATATTAAGAAATTATATCCTGTAAAGATGGAAAACAATAAAATCATACCTATTGAGAAAATTGAAGATAGCAGGATAAAAAGAGAAATAGAGGATTTTAAATTTTTCGCATAGTATGCAGATTTCAAAGATTTAGATAAGTATAAAGGTGGAGATATAGACTACAATCCCAATGTCCCTAGTTATTCTGCAGAATATGATTTAGAAAATAGCGATTATAATGTAAAGCAATTAAGAAAAAGATATGATATTCCAACGAAAAAAGCACCCAAGTTATTATTAAAAGGAACAGGTGACTTAAAAGGTTCTTCAGTTGGTACTAAAGATTTAGAATTCACCTTTATTCAAAACAAGCAAGAAAACATTTATTTTACTGATAGTATCTACTTTAATCCAAGCGAGGATAAGTAAATATGAGTATAGTTGGATTAAAGTAAGAGTACATATGTAAACAGGATCACCAAAATTTAAGATAAACAGAGAGATGTGAAGTTATGAAACGTTCAAAAATAGTAATTGTGTGTACAAGTTTCTTGATTTTAGCAGTTATTATAAGTGGATGCGTAATTATAGTTAAAGAAAACAATAAAGAAACAGAAATAAAAAAGAGTTTTGAAAAAACACTTGGCATGTACCCTATTAAAAACCTAGAGGATCTATATGATAAAGAAGGATATCGAGATGAAGAGTTTGAAAAGGGTGATAAAGGGACCTGGCTACTACATTCAGAAATGAATATAGAACGTAAAGGTGGAGATTTAGTAAGTAAAGGTATGGTATTAGAGCTAAATAGAAATACGCGAACAGCTAAAGGTAATTATATAATTAATAAAATTGGAGAAGATGATCAAAAAAGAATACATAATATTAAGAAAAAATATCCGGTAAAGATGGAAAACAATAAAATCATACCTATTGAGAAAATTGAAGATAGCAGGATAAAAAGAGAAATAGCAGACTTTAAATTTTTCGCGCAATATGCAGACTTCAAAGATTTAGATAATTATAAAGGTGGAGATATAGCCTACAACCCCAATGTGCCTAGTTATTCTGCAGAATATGATTTAGAAAATAGCGATTATAATGTAAAACAATTAAGGAAAAGATATGATATCTCAACAAAAAAAGCACCAAAGTTATTATTAAAAGGAACAGGTGACTTAAAGGGTTCTTCAGTTGGGACTAAAGATATAGAATATAACTTTATTCAAAACAAGCAAGAAAACATTTATTTTGCTGATAGTATCTACTTTAATCCAAGCGAGGATAAGTAAGTATGAGTAAAGGTGAATGTAAAAAAGAATATGTAAAATAACTTTGAGGTGCAAAGGTATATAAGATATTTAAAATTTAAATAGATAGAGAGTTGTGACTGTATGAAACGTTCAAGAATAATAGTTTTGTGTACAAGTTTCTTAATTTTAGCGATTATTATAGGTGGATGCGTAATTATAGTTAAAGAAATTAATAAAGAAGCAGAAATCAAAAAGAGTTTTGAAAAAACACTAGGCATGTATCCAATCAAGAATCTTGATGATTTATACGATAAAGAAGGATATCGAGATGAAGAGTTTGAAAAAGGTGATAAAGGGACATGGCTACTACATTCGGAAATGTCTATACAACGTAAAGGAGGAGATTTAGAAAGTAGAGGAATGGTATTAGAACTAAATAGAAATACACGAACAGCTAAAGGTGATTATATAACCTATAAAATTACAGACGACGATAAAGGAAGACCACATGAAAATGAGAAAAAATATCCTGTAAGGATGGAAAACAATAAAATCGTGCCTATTAATAAAAATGAAGATAGTAAGATAAGAAAAGAAATAGCGGACTTTAAATTTTTCGCGCAATATGCAGACTTCAAAGATTTAGATAAGTATAAAGGCGGAGATATATCTTACAATCCTAATGTACCTAGCTACTCAGCAGAATATGATTTAGAAAATAGCGATTATAATGTAAAACAATTGAGGAAAAGATATGATATTCCAACGAAAAAAGCACCGAAGTTATTATTAAAAGGAACTGGTGACTTAAAAGGTTCTTCAGTTGGGACCAAAGATATAGAATATACCTTTATTGAAAAAAAGAAAGAAAATATTTATTTTACTGATAGTATCTACTTTAATCCAAGCGAGGATAAGTAATTATGAGTATAGTAGCATATAAAATAAAATCTGAGAATATTACATTCAGGGTATTCTTGTTTTAAATGACTATCAAAATCAAGATATTGGTACAAAGTTAATGCATCAAATTTTGAATAAGTACGCTCATATTCTCCAAAAAGTATTGTTAACTATAGAAGCGACTTTCGTATTTTGAAAGTCGCTTAATCTTATTTATACAGCTATATCTACTTAAGATTCGTGGTTGATATTGTATTTTCGTTTAGAGTCATCTTTGAAAATTGTTTGCAGTATGTTGAATGAAGTGTTCCAATCGTCTTCATTCATTAAACGATTGATTAAATTTGAATAGTCTATTCGACTGATATGTGTGATTTGTTTAGCGAGTAATGCTTCGTTTTGAGATGCAGTTAAGAAATCACCAACTTCATGGATATCAAAGTAAAAACCGATTTCATCTTGATATTTTTGACTATCTTCTTGTAATAGTAAAATAGGTAAGTTTAAATGTGCATAATCAAAGATAGTTGATGAGTAATCAGTTATCATGACATCGCTGATTAAATACAATTCTTGAATATCTACGAACTCATTGAAAAAGCAATGAATACGAGGATCTAGCTGATTGTATTTAGTACGCAAGTTAGAATCATTAGGATGGAGTTTAACGATGATTTCATAATCACTAGGTAAATGATCTAATAAAGCTTTCAAGTCTACACCTGTTATACTGCTGCGCTTATCTTTTCTCCAAGTTGGACAATAAAGTACGAATTTCTTATCCTTCGCATCGACTTGCAGGTATTTCTTTCTGATTCTTGTACGTTCCGCTTCATTATTATTTTTTATTAAATATTCATTCCGCGGTGCCCCTAACTGAAGGACTTTTAACTTTTTATTCTTCTCTAAATCAAACGCCGACTCCAGCAGCATCTTATTCGTTTTAGAAGAAGTTAATAAATAATCCCATTTCTTCATTCTTGGTTTGAAAGCATGAAACTGCGCTTTTCTTTCTTGTTCATCATTGAGGTTATTCACCATTTTCTTCAATGGGAAGCCGTGCCATGTTTGAACAAAGACCTGTCTTTTATCCTTGTCGACTCTATCCCAAGAATTGCCGTTCATAAAGACGTATTTGCAGGATCTGAATGTTTTCATGTAGTTCAACGAACCGAAACGCACAGGTATAAAGCCGTGATTTCTGATTTCAATATCTACTAAGGCATTTCTAGAGCTGACAAATATCTTCTTATCATTAAATTGGTTTTGAATTGCAAGAGCAATGTATTTTGGATCACCGCTAAAATTACTGCCGTGGAATGACTCAATGAAAACTCTGTCTGACTTAGGTTTGATTTTATCTAAGTTGCGCTCTATCATACCGTTCTTTTGAACGTTGTAGATTTTCTTCATTCCTTTTCTGACAATGGATTTTGAAGATACTTTTCTGACACCTGGAAGGTTCATCATTTTCTTGTATACATTTTTCCGCTTGTTTAAAAATTTAAGACCGTTCGTATTAAACCCTTTGATTTTGCGTTCTAATTTAATCGGTAAAAGCGAGCGGTTCGACATAGCCTTATTAAATAAGGTTAGATAATCTTCTGCGTATGTTTCTGGTTGGAAATCTGCTTTCATTGCGTTAACATCTTCAAGACGTTCAGCATTCGTATATTTATGTTCTAACATGCTTTTTAATATTGAATAGTCATGTTCAACTTCTTTTTTCATAAAGTGAACGTTATGATATTTCTCATATATCGCTTGTAACACATTGTCATCACCTGGATAAATAAGTGCTTGATTACCCGTTGCCATAGCTTCTAATATGGAGTAGCCCAAAGTTTCATAAGGCGATGAGGAAACATAGATATAGGTTTGAGGTACCTTTTGATTTAAGTGCACATTATCTTCTAAGTTATAGTAGTGAATTAAGTTTTGATATAAAACTTCAGAAGGACCATAACCTTGAATATAGAGTTGAATAGCCTTGTCTTGTTTTATGTTAACGATGTAGTCCATCAGTTTAATGACATAAGAAATGTCTTTGATGCCATCTTCAAAGCGAGATTTGATGAACAAGTTGCGTTTAGTATTGATAGGGTGTTCATTGATTTGAATATGCGCAGCATTGACATAGTAATGGAAAACCGATGAGTAATGGAATCTATTGCTAAATGCTTCTTGTATTTCTTTAGTGCTTACACGTACCGCATCGATCGCATCTAAAGCTAAGTCTGCGTCGTCATCAAGATACCATAATGGTCCATGAACCTCTCCGATAATTTTTATGTTTTTATTATGCTTCTTAACGTCTCTTGCAATTTTGAATAACGACTCTCTTGTCAGAATTAAAATATCCGCATCTGATAAGGCTTTCGTTTCTTTATGTGATTTGATTTCAAGGCGCTTAGGGTTAATATTTTCATGGATTACTAATTTCATAATCGCCTCATCTTCATAATGTAAGTAATTAAAATATGTAACATCGTGCCCTGCTTGTTGGAACGCTTTAATGAGATTGATATTGCTTCTGGTTGTACCGCCTTTAGCGAACAAATTAAAACCTAATATATTAACTTTCATACTGTACTCCTTTCTAAATGATCAACTAAAACTTATATCTTAACGAAACACAAATAGCGATAGACAGCCTTTTGAGGTATATCTATCACCACTTTTTTGAACTTGAACCACTTTGAGTGGTGTATTTTATATTGTTGTTTTCGACACGTTTTAAAGTTTTTATGAAATAATCTTAAATATGATATGACTACTCTATGTAAGCTTTTGTTTCAAATGAAGTGAGAACAAAAACGAAGAATTTATCAATTACGGTTGTAAACGATAGTAGAAAAAGTAGTAAGGCTAGGGAAAACCAAAGTATATATTTCCCTCAATTATATGCCTTTTTTCTTAATACTAGCACACAGTTAAAACAATATATAGGTTTGATTAAGATAATTTTAATTATTGTAAAGAAATAATTGAGGAATTTTAGTAAATGGTCAAATAATGACTAGCATCAATGTGAATCGTCTAACCAACCATTAAATGAAACTGAAAGAGAAGAACTTGAAAGATTACGTTATGAAAATAAATCGCTAGAAATCCAAATTGAACTTGAAAAAAGTTACAATCCTTAGCTCGAAAAAATCAAACAAAGAAATAGTTTTAGTTATTATTGAGTTAAGGAAAAGAAAATTTAAAAGGCAAGACTCCTGTTAAATACAGAAATCTTGCGTTAGGAAATAGCTTAATCAAAAAGTTCAACCTTTTGGGTTCACTACATAACAAAGCTATTACTGGCTTTTCAAATATGGAAGAAGTTTTTACAAATCGTAAACAACTCGTTCCGTTTATGTTAGAAACCGAATTGAAAAAAAGAGATGCAAAATATAGTAAAGCCAAAATACCATTTAGACCTTATGTGGTTAAAGGTGGCCGCTTAGTTACTGGTCAAAACCCGCAATCACCTAAGAAAGTTGCTGAGGCAGTAGAAAGCATACTTAAATATCATACATCATCTTAAAGTATGCATGCGTCTATATTGCGATAAGCAGCCATTACAGTACAAGCGTTGTTAACTATTTGTAGGAAGCATGTATGACAGTAAGTATCAGACAAACTTTCAACCAAACTTGGAAATGAATATCACTATAAAGAATCTTATAAGGTGGTATTTATTTTCAAGTTTTTTGTGTCTTTCTATCTTTAATAACTAAATCAATCTTCCTAAAAGTAAAAGAGGATGACATAAAGGGATCCTATTATTAATCCGCCAATAAAGCTAATGATTAACCATTTTTTATTATTTCTTAACTCTGCTGCTGTTTTCCCTGTTCTTTTTTCTATCCATTTGCTGTCTAACCATTTAACTAAGGTGAATACTATGGCTGTTCCTATAATGATTAAAAACGCAATTATATATTTCATAAAATACTCCTTTCCATGATAGATATGAATGATTTAAAAATAATAAAAATTTATATTCATATTGATTTTAACGAAAATCAACATACTATACAAGTAGTGGAAGATAATGAAAACTAATTGCAAAATCTTAAATCAACCTTCTATAAAACATAGTGAATGATTGTATGACAAAAGCCCCTTGTGTGATAATTGTATTGAATAAATATCTAAATAGAGGAGCATAGAAGAGATATGGATTTTAATGAGAACAATATAGATTTAGAAACCATTATCAGAGACGAAGTCAACAAGTATTTATCTAGAGATATTGGAGAACTTCCAGCAACGCAGCAAGCACCGCTTGAACTTAGAAAGAAATATGAGTATATGGAAGTGCCAAGTGAAGGACGTAATATCTACGATGTGCTGAAAGATCTGAATAACGAAGTATTGAATTACTTATATCGTCCGAATCATCCTCGTTCTTTCTCATTTATACCAGGTCCTGCATCACGTTTATCATGGCTTGGGGATATTTTGAGTACAGCTAACAATATACATGCCTCGAACTTTAAAAATGCGACATTGCCGATTAATATTGAACGTAATTTAATCAATTATTTGGCAGGTAAAATCGGATATGAAATCAAGCCGGCTGGCGGTGTGTTTGTATCTGGAGGCTCAATGGCTAATTTAACCGCATTAGTTGCGGCTAGAGATGCACAAATCAATATGGAGGACATTAAGAAAGCGACTGTCTACTTAACCTCTCAAACACATCATTCTGTCGGTAAAGCATTACATGTCGCAGGCTTCTTAAAGAAAAATATCCGAAGAATTGATTATAATGAAGATTTCACAATGAATACGGATAGTCTAAAAGCTGAAATAGAAAAGGATATAGAAGCAGGTTATAAGCCTGCGATTGTGATTTCAACTGCAGGTACAACCAATACAGGGTCAGTTGATGACTTTACAACACTTGGAGATATCTGTGATGCATACAACCTATGGCTTCATGTGGATGGTGCTTATGGTTTATCACACATCCTCTCAGATAAAGCCGAACATCTATTTAAAGGTGTAGAATGTTCCGACAGTGTAAGCTGGGATGCACATAAACTATTATTCCAAACATACAGCTGTGCAATGGTTGTTGTGAAAGAAAAACAACATCTGCTTCAAAGCTTTGGTGAGGATGCGGAATACTTAGATGACATTGCATCTGACGATGATGTGATTGATCCTGAAATGTTAGGTATAGAACTTACACGACCTGCTAGGGCATTGAAATTATGGATCACACTGCAAGTTATTGGTGAAGATGAAATTATTGAACGCATTAAGTATGGTGAAGATTTAGCAGAGTACGCTGAAAGCTATGTATCACAACTTGATCATTGGCGTATCGTTTCTCATGCCAATCTCTCTATTGTTAACTTCAGATATGAAAATGAAGATTTAACTGAAGCACAAAACAACCAGCTCAATAGTATGGCTGCACAAAAGATAGCAGATTCCGGCTATGCGGTAGCATATACAACCGTACTAAACAATCAACGTGTGATTCGATTATGTACAACAAATCCATTAACAACAGAAGATGACATTAAAGAAACTATCAATAGACTCAATCTCTATATTAGTGAGGCGCATCTATGAAAAATCCTAGAGATTTAACTTTCTCAAAGCTTCTAAGTAAGAAATATAAAGTTTCAGAACTTCTAACGATTTGTGAGAATTTCAACATACCTGTGAGTTCTAAGCTCAAAAAACAAGAAATCATAGATAAAATTGTACAACGATTTCATAATCATCCAGATGAAATGATCGAATCTAATTTAGATGAAGATTTGATTGAAATGGTGTGTACAATGATTGTTTCAGGACATAATTCGAGTGGCTTCTTAAAAGATCAGCTAAAAAGTTATTTTGTGTATGAAAATAACTATGGATTAATGGTGCCAAAAGAAGTAATAGAGGCATTTAAAAGTTATTTTGAAAAGCATGATATCAGTGTTATTAAATTCTTGGTTAAGCGAGGCTATCAATTTGAAAATGGTGTCATTAATGAAAATCTTCATTATCAACTCCCGAAAACAAGCAGACATATTAATGGTATTGCAGAAACTTTAAAAATCGATGAAGTCGCGAAAAAAGAGTATATTCAATGGTTGGAGCAACAAAAAAACTTGTCCCCAGAAGGGATGTTTTTATTAAAAGGTTTAATAGGTGAGTATCAAAATTTTGAAGACTATCTGCGATTTGTGAAGGTTCCTGATTTTCCTCTGAATGAAGAGGAAGCAATGGATACAATGGTGAAGAAAATGTACTTTTTTGGCGGATTAGCAGAAATGTATGGCATTGTACCTATATCTATAGTAGTTAAATTATACAATCAATTCTTTCAAACAACATATACAGAAAGAGAATGGATGGTTGCTTTCGAGGAGGCAATTGAAAAAAGCGATATTGCCTTTTTAACGGTGACCGACTTGGTGCATAGCATGTTAAATGATGATTATTATCAAGATGAAGACTATATCGATTATGATTGGGAAGATGATGATTCAGTCTATGAAGATGGTGATGTTAACTTTTATTTTGAAGTAGAAGAAGCACGTGCACAGATTGAATATTATTTGCCAAAAACATTACAAGAAGTCGTGCATCTTGGTAAATATCAATATGAAAACACACCAGAACTCATCTCGTTATTACAACAGCTGAAAAGTTATTGTACTAGGGATGCGCATTATAAGGCAGTGGATACAATAGATACTGTGGTATTTTCACTCAGAACAGATTTGAATCAAGATCGAATCCAAAGCTTTGCTAAGACTCTCATCATAGCGAAGGACTTTGATGGTATCAGCGAAGATGCATTAACCATATTATTAACTGAAATCGAAAGTCATCTGCATCTTTGGAAGTATCGTGGCCATACAAAAGCATCATTTAAACAACATAATAACTAATATTAGAACAGAAAAGACGATGGAAATCCTTTTAAGATTTTCACCGTCTTTCTTTATATTAGCAGCTATGGATTATTGACCTTCTGACTCCATAGCATTCGTTCTTCTCTCTCTTTGTTCAGCTTCATCATTCGTTAGTGTACTTGGATCACGTTCCATCAATTCTGCATTGTCACCAGAAAGATCTGCACCCGGCTCAGGTATTTCTCCTCTGGCAGCTTTTTCGTACATTTCTTTTTGTTTAGCATATTCAGCATCTGCATCAAAAGCGCTGTCTGATGATTTAGACGTACTTTGAGAAGGTGCTTGGTTATTTTGGGGTGGTGCTGCATTGCCTTGCGTTGTCGTATCATTTTGAGGTGCAGTTGCTTGCGGCATTTCTGTTCCTGCATTAGTTTGTGCTTGTTCTTGGCTGTTAGTTTCGTCTGCTGTTTCTGTGTTGTTATCTTGTTGCTTTTCTTCTTTTTCTTTCTTTGTTTTCTCTTTTTCCTCAACTTTAGCTTCATCTTTTTGAAGTTCTGAGCTTTTATGGCTGCCGAATGCAAATCCGATTGCTATACCTAATGCGGCAATGAGTACGATGACTCCTAAACCAGCGAATACCTTTTTCAATATACTATCTCCCATCTATTTTTCTTATTAGTATTAGAATAATCTATTTACCAACAATTTGATAGAAGTTTTTAATAAATAGTGTACTTTTTGGATTGGCATAATAGAGATAGAAAATAGTAATTTTAAATTTTAAAAATGTTGGTATTTTGATAAAAGTAGTTTTGTGCGTGAAATTAACATTAATACTATTAATCCTATTTTTGAATGAACATGGTAAAATGGTTTGGGGAGTATAGAGAAGCTTTCTAAACATTGTTTCAGTATCGTAAGTTTATCAAGAGAACTAAAAAAGTATTATTAAGACATGAAAAACTCTGCAGTATCACTGATTTAAACAATGTGCTGCAGAGTTTCTTTACTATAATTTTAAAGTATATAATTATATAAACTTATTTCTCTTTCCATTTATCTACTTTATCTCGATTGTTTTCAATCCATTCACTTGCTGCTTTTTCTGGATCTTTACCATCTTCAATTTCTAACATAATAGATTCCATATCATCTACGTTCCATTTGAAATTATCTAAGATTTTATTAGCTTCTGGCATATCTTTCTTAAATCCTTTACGTGTCATCGTATGGATACTTTCAGCTTTGCCCATTGTACCTTTTGGATCATCTAGATATTTTAAGTCATATCGTTGGAAAATCCAGTATGGATTCCAACCTGTGATTATAATTTCATCTTTATTTTGAACAGCACGTTTTAACTGTGCGTTCATTGCACCCGTAGAAGAGATAACTTGTTCCCAACCTTTTAAGTTAGGGTATGATTCGATAGTTTTATCTGTAGCTTTAACAATTCCGGCACCTGGTTCGATACCTGTTATTTTCTTCTTGGCTTGACTGTCTAAATCTTCGATAGAATTGACATCCATATAGGTAGGCACGACAAGACCGAGTTTAGCTTCACCATCAAGATGTGGACCTAAGTCATCTAAATCATCCTTGAATTCTTTATATTGTGCTTCGTGTGTTACAGGAAGCCACGCTCCTGTCGTTGCATCCGCTTCTCCTTTAGCTACAGCTTCCCAAACCACAGGAATATCTAGCGATGTTGCATTAACTGTATAACCTTCTTCTTCTAGTACCTGTTTTATAACATTAGTAGAAACAATTTGATCGTCTTGTTGTGCATAAGCTAAAGTGATAGTCCCTTTATTTGAAGATTTAGTAGGTGAGAAGAAAATAGAAAATAAAATAACAATTAAAGCAATAAATACAACAATTCCAGTAGTAATCCATTTTTTCTTTTTTGTCATTCTAGTGTTTTTAGGACGATTTAAGGCTTGAGTGAAGCGGTCGATAATAATTGCAAGAATTACAATCCCAATACCGAATACGAACCCGTTCCCAACTTCCGAACGTTGAACAGCGGCTAAAACACCTTGTCCAAGCCCAGGTGTTCCTATCATAGATGCAATAACAACCATAGAAAGTGTCAGCATAATCGTTTGGTTAATACCAGCAAAAATATTTTCTTTTGCCATAGGCAAATCAAGTTTAAAAAGTCTTTGCCATGCAGTAGAACCAAAAGAGTTAGATGTTTCTACCAATTCTGTAGAGATTGAGCGAATACCTAAGTTTGTCATTCTGACCGTTGGTGGCAATGCGAAGATAACAGATGCGAACACCCCTGGTACCATACCGATGCCAAAGAAAGCGACAGCTGGAATTAAGTATACAAATCCCGGCATTGTCTGCATAAGGTCTAGTACAGGTTTAATAGTTTTTTCTACTGTATCACTTTTAGACATTAGGATACCTAAAGGTACTCCAATAATAACTGCTACTAAACTGGAGATAATCACTAATGTGATTGTGTTCATTAAATCATTCCACAGGTCTTGGTTATAAATAAACAGTAAGCCGATTAAAGTAAATGCGGCAAATCCTAATTTACGTTTGAATATAAAGAAAGCTGCAATGACTAAGATAGCTATCATGACAAAAGGAGGGATAGATGTGAGAATCATGGTCATGAAGTTCATCACTGCTTCTCCAACAATTCTTAACACTGTAAATAGACCTGACAAATTATCAGTCAGCCAATCTACAATAGCATCAATCCATTCTGCAAAAGGTAATTGTTTCATTGAAAAATTAAGCATCTGTATTCACCTCTTCTTTCCCTGTATCAGAAGAAGTCTCTGTTCCCACAGTTATATTTTTGGTGCTCATTGCTCCGATAACACTACCTCGCACAACAACTCCGATTACACGTTCGTCCTCTTTACTTACTACTGCAAGCGGTGCAGGGGAGTTATAAATAATATTGAAAATGTCGCTGACAAACATGTCTTTATTAATTTTATGAACGTTATTATTTATGACTTCTTTTAAAGGTAAACCCTTGTCTCTGGCTTCTAATGCATTTTCAGCAGAGACACTACCTTTAAGTTTACGTTCACGATCGATTGCTAGCAGCATGCTGACTTCTTCTTGACGCATACGTTGCAAGGCTACGTTTGGTCCTTCTGTTTCGATATTAATCGTGAGTGGTGGTTCCATAACATTCTCTGCAGTTAATACTTTAGAACGATCGACATCTTCTGTGAATTCTTTGACAAAGTTATTGGCAGGGTTCGTTAAAATTTCTTCACCAGTACCAATTTGCATAATTTTTCCTTCACGCATTAAAGCAATGCGATCACCAATACGTAAAGCTTCATTTAAATCATGTGTGATAAAGATAATGATTTTTTTAACTTTTCGTTGTAGTTCGAGTAAATCATTTTGCATATCTCTACGTATAAGCGGATCAAGTGCCGAGAAAGCCTCATCCATCAATAATATTTCAGAATCATTTGCAAGTGCACGTGCTAAACCTACACGTTGTTGCATTCCACCTGAAAGTTGATTAGGATATTGATCCTTAAATGAAAGTAATCCAGTATCTTCTAGAGCTTTTTCAGCTTGTTTACGACGTGTTTCTTTGTCTACACCACGTATTTCTAATCCATATTCAGCATTTTCTAATACAGTACGTTTTGGGAATAATCCGAAATTTTGGAAAACCATATTGACTTTGGTCCGTCGTATTTCGCGTAATTCATTTTTAGACATCTTTGATACATCGTCTTCATTTATGTACACACTTCCTGAAGTAGGGTCAATCAAACGATTAATCAAACGAACTAATGTGGACTTACCACTACCGGAGAGTCCCATTATGACAAAAATCTCTCCGTCCTCCACATCAAAACTTGCGTCATACACACCAACAGTGGCACCTGTCTTTTCTAAAATTTCTTGTTTAGAATCTCCATTTTCAACCATTTTGAGTGCCTTTTGGCTATTTCTACCAAAGACTTTGGTCAAGTTCCTTACGTGAACTCTGCTCAAAATTAATCTCCTCCATTTTAAAAAATTACCTTAATATTTAATGTTACCATATTAATTAGTAAATACAACTTTGCTGTGCATAGATATAAATTAAAAGTCAATATAATTATTTGTTTTGTGTATGTATAATGAAAGAGCACTGTTTAATGCTGAGCTGATCAGCTATCCAGTGCTCTTTCACATTTATTAATTTATCTATTGTCCTATCTCCCTATAGTCCAACCGCCATCTACATTAAGTTCAGCGCCTTGGACATAAGATGCTTCGTCAGAGGCAAGGAAAAGTGCAGCGGAAGCAAGTTCTTCTGGCTTACCTGCACGTTGTGATGGAATGTTTTTGATTCTTGGATCTTCAATACCATCTGTCATTGGTGTATCAATAAATCCTGGTGATAAAAGATTTGCTCGGATACCTTTATCTCCAAAGTCATAAGCAAGTTGTTTAGTAAAACCAGCAATCGCATGTTTCGTTGTTACATAAGTACTGCCGCCGACGCCTGCCATAGATGAACCTTGTGATCCGACATTGATAATTACACCACTGTTATTATCTATAAATGTTGGTAACACTGCATGAGCGAATAGGTAAGCACCTTTTACGTTTACACCCATTAATAAATCGAATGTTTCTTCGTCTGTTTCCAAAGCATTTTTATAACCATCATGAACTCCAGCACCGTTATATAAGATATCGATTGTGCCGAATTGATTTTTGACCGTTTTAACTGCTTCTTCCACCGAGTCTTTAGATGTCACATCAACGCCCAATGCTAAACCTGTGCCGCCATTGTCTTCTATAGCTTTCAGCACATTTTCACCTTTCTCTTTATGGCGATTTACAATTACAACCTTAGCACCTTCAGCTGCGAAGCGTTTTGCGACCGCTTCTCCGATACCTGAAGATCCTCCAGTAATAATTGCGACTTTATTATCTAATTTACCCATAACATATCACCTTTCTTTAGTTCTTATAAGTTTGTCTATCCTAAGACACTTAGCATGCAATATCATTAAAATTGCTTGTCTGAGTATAAGACAGAGGGCAGTATTAAATATATGACGTCTATTATATTTTCATTTCTAATTGATGTATCAGATGTGTAATCATTGTATTCAATGGTGTAGGGACGTTGAGTGCTTGACCATAAGCTGCGACTTGTCCGTTGAGGTAGTCGATTTCAGTCAGACGGCCATTGTTATAGTCTTGATGCATAGATGGATAATGCAGACCTTGTGTCTCTTTAGGATAGGCCGCTTCGATTTTATTTAAGAGTTCTGTACTATCTAATTCGACACCTTTTGCTTTTGCGACAGTTACGATTTCTTCAATTAGCGGCACAATCATTTGTCGAGACTCTGGATAACTGCCGAATTCGTAAATGGTCTTATCTAAGATCGTGCAGAGCGGGTTTAATACACTATTTAGCGTGGCTTTAGACCAAATGGATTTAAAGACATCTTCGCTGATTTGAGCATGAAGTCCAGCTTCATTGAGTACATTTAAAATGAAATCTGTACGTGTATCTTTCTCTCCGTCAGCACGCTGCAAATCAATTGTACCGTTTCCTTCTAGTAATAATTGTCCAGGACCGCGCAGTCCAGCAGTCCACATTGTGACCGCAAGATAAATTTGAGACATCGGCACGAATTTAGATAGACGCTCTTCATGGCCTAAACCATTCATCATACTTAAGATAGCCGTTTCATCATGGATACAGCCGATCGACTGCAAGTGTTCAAGCATAGCTTCTGACTGCATGGATTTCGTCAAAATAACAATCAAATCAAACTGTTCATTCACATCTTTAGAAAGCACTGCTGGAATTTCAACAGTATACGTATCTGTTTCAGTTTGTACTTCCATGCCTTGTGCATTGATACGATTCACATGTTCTTCCCAGTTATCAATCAATGTCACGTCATAACCTGCTTCTTTGATAGAGACCCCGATGCGTCCTCCCATCGCACCTGCGCCAGCGATTCCTACTTTATACATAACGCTTCACCCCTAAAATAATAAAATTATCCTAATAATAATATTGTCATTATATATAAATACCCTACTATTATTTGAAATAACAGATGTTTCTAAGACAATAAGATAGTGAGAGGGTATATAGGTTTCGTTTTGCTTTGCCATCTTAGAAATGAATTGCATGTTCATTGAATAGTAAAATTTAGGAGTTAAAGTATTAAACACTGTTTGAAAGTATACTGAAACCGAGATTTATGACTTGTTTTATTTCATGTGAATAAACAAAGAAGCACCTATGCTTTGATTTAAGCATAGATGCTTCAAAGGTAATATATAAGATTTTTGAATGTGCTTATTCTTTCGGTATGAAGACTTCAGCTTCACTCTCTTTTGGATAATAATAGCCATGAGGCAGTGTCTGTAATTCAATTAAGCTGCCCCAAGGTGCTTTGATATAGATTGTTTGATTACCTAGTGTATCTTCATAGCGTGTGTTCTCATGAGGTTCTGAGACAGGTTCTCCGCCGGCTTGTATGATTTGATGCAGTGCTTTATCAAAATCGTCTACATAAAAAGAAATATGGGTAAAACCAACGTCTTGCAAGGCACTTGGTTTGTGCTGATGAGCATTCACAAATTCAAACATTTCTATATTAGGACCGTTCCCGAAGACCATCATGCGTTTTTTGATGATTTTAGCACCTTGTTCAAGGTCTAAAAAGCGTTCTACTGCTTTACCGCCTCTGAGCGGATCCATTTCTGTTTGACTGTCGTAAGCCACCTTACCGTCTAAACCTACTTTAAAGAATTGTGTCGCAGCTTCTATGTCTGGTACCGTTAATCCAATATGATTAATCCCCCTTGTTATATCCATCTGACTCACTTCTTTCTGAAAATACCTTGCTTATATATTAGCCGTTTAACAGATTTCTATGCTTCATATGTTACTGCTCGAACTTTAATATACTGACCGCAAGCCCGATTAAAATAACACCTACTACATAATCAAAGATAGATTTAAAGAGCGGCTGATTAAATAATTTCTTAATGTGTGTAAATAAGAAGCTGCATAAAAAGAACCAAATAAAGACAATAGCGATAAAGAGTGCAGATAAGAAAATGATTTTCAAAGAACCTTCTTCCTTAGTAACAAATTGAGGCAAGACTGAGATGTAGAAGAGGATAGCTTTCGGATTAAGTATGGTACTCATGAAGCCTTGTCTGAATGATTTAAACAAACTGATATGCCTGATAGGATAGCTTGAAGTCGTAATCTTATTGGTTTTACGTGCATTCAATATAGTTTTAACACCTAGATACGCAATATAGACGGCACCCAGGAATTTGATGGCTGTAAATGCATAATACGAACTCGTGAGTATAAAGATCAAGCCAAGAGCGGCGATGGATGAATAGACCACATGTGCACTCGATATGCCTAGGGCTGACATAATTCCATTTTTAGTACTGCCTTTCATCGTATTGGTCGCAACGATGAAGAAGTCAGGACCAGGAATAATAATGATGAGTAGTGAAATGAGTATAAAACTGATAAGCGGATCCATAATCGAGCACTCCCTTGAAAATAGTAATGCCTCTATCTTAGCATGTCTGTTCATTCTATGAGACAAGAAATTCGACGTCAGTGTCAATTGCGCATGAAAAAAGATGAATGACGTCCTTTCAGCAACATCATTCATCTCAAGTTTTGGAGGTTGATTATAAATGGTAATAATAAAATTCGCTTAATGTACATAAGGGATGAAGTCTAAAGGCATCGGTGTAGCGAAACCAAGCATGATAAAGTCTTCATCACCAGTATTGGTCATACCGTGTGCTTCGCCAGGCAATGATACAATGATGTCGCCCGCTTTGATGGTTCTTTCTCGTCCGTTATTTGTATAGAATGTGCCTTCGCCTTGTGTCACAATCCATACATCATCTGCGTTTTGGTGGGTATGACATTGCAAGTATTGGCCGGGTTTCATGCACCAAACGGCACCTGCAGAATGTTCAGATTGATAAAAGACAGTTTTTTGTGCTTCCTCCTCTGAGAAGCGTGGCAAATCTTCCATGTTAAAAAAGCGTTGTTGTGTGTCGACCATTGGTTATCACTCCTATTTATTTACAATATAATCCGGTGTTTCGCCTGTGAGTGCTTTGACAACGTTACCTGCCGCAATTTCAGCCATCATATCACGTGCTTCGAATGTCGCATTGCCGATATGCGGTGTAATCACAACGTTATCCATAGATTTCAGTTCTTCAGTAATTTCTGGTTCGAATTCGAAGACGTCTAATGCGGCACCTTCGATTAATCCGTCTTGCAAGGCTTTGACTAATTCAGCTTCATAAACAATCGGACCTCTCGATGCGTTGATTAAGTACGCAGTAGGCTGCATCTTTTTAATTTCGTCATAATCAATCATGTGGTGCATGCTTTCATCGTAAGAACAGTTGATTGTGACGAAGTCTGCTTGTTTCAACAGTTCATCTTGCGAAACATAGCGTGCACCGAGTTCTTGTTCCTTATCTTCATGACGTGATGGACCAGAGTACAGAATATCCATATCGAAACCTTTTGCGCGTCGTGCAACTGCAGAACCGATTTCACCCAGACCGATGATACCGATTGTTTTGCCTGATACTTCACGCCCGCGGAAGAAGAGCGGGGACCAGCCGTTGAAGCCTTTTGTGCGGCATAATTGATCGCCTTCAGGGATACGGCGTGCTACAGCTAATAAGATACCCATTGTCAGGTCAGCTGTGGCGTTAGTGGAAGCAATCGGTGTATTAGTAACATCGATGCCGCGTGCTCTTGCTGCTTGAATGTCAATATTGTTGAATCCCGCACCATAGTTTGCGATAATTTTTAAGTTCGGTGCAGCTTCAATGACTTTTTCGCTTACATTTGTGGATAATAAACTGATTAAGCCGTCTGCATCTTTAATACGTTCGATTAATTCGTCTTCAGTAATTAATTTGTCTCCAGTATACATATCTACTTCAAAATGTGCTTTCAGTTGATTTAATCCCGCCTCTGGAATCGCACCTGCTACTAATACTTTTGTCATACTCAATCGCTCCTTATATTTACTTTGTGAAAACATTCACAATATTTATCTTTAGCTTATCATGGAATTGAAATAATAGAAGTGCATAAAATGATAAATTCACTGCTTTAATTTGTACGAAATGAACAAAATGTATAAACGGTTGGAGCATACTTGATGAAAGATGTATCAAAATCGTAATAAAATCCATCACCGTATATAGAAGAGATTCGTTATGATGAAAGGGAACACCCATCATTTTTAGTACAGATACAGCAATACGAATGATGAAAGGACTAAAATGAGGAGCAGACAATCATGAAAAAGACATTATATTTAATCAGACACGGACAAACTTTGTTTAACAAGAAACACCAAATTCAAGGTGCATCAGATTCGCCTTTAACTGAATTAGGAAAACAGCAAGCCGTAAAGGCTAAGCTGTATTTTGATCAATTAAATCTGACAGACTATGCATTGTTTTCATCTACACAAGAACGCGCATCTGATACGTTAGAAATTTTATTTCCTGATGAACCTTATACTAGATTAAAAGGAATTAAAGAATGGAATTATGGTTTGTTTGAAGGGGAGTCGGAGCTGTTAAATCCTCCGCATCCAAACGGGGTAGTAGATTTGGGGGCTTTCTTTGCGGCTTATGGCGGGGAAACTGTGGAAGAGGTTCAAACACGTACAGTAAAGACTTTGCATCAAGTTGTAAAAGAGACACCGCATCAAAATGTCGTAGCAGCAAGTCATGGAGATATTTTATTCCTATTTGCACATCATTGTTTGCCGGTAGAAGCGGTCAAACAAATCAAAATGACAAATTGCTGTATTTTAAAATTTGAATATGAGGATGAAACTTTTACGTTTGTGGAAGCTATTCATCCTGCTTAAGCAGAAGAAAACGGGTTGGATGCCTCTATCAGAAGTGTCCAACCCGTTACTATCCAGATTTATTATTCATCTATTTTATGTTGCTTATTCAGGTTTTAAGTCTAAAGTACCCATTTCTTCGCGCAAGTTATAGATTTTATCTGGTGTAACGTCTTCACCAAGCGGATCTACAACTTTTAATGTTGAGAATGTGCTGACCACTTGGCCGCGAATCATTTTAAGGTATTCTTGTCTCAATTCATGTTGTTCTTGTTTTTCTTCAGTACTAAGTGCTACTTCTTTTTCTTTATTTGCAAGTACATTAATTCTATCTAATAGTTCCATATTGTTTGTTCCTCCTTGAAATCATTTGGTGGGAAATGCGGAATCACATAATCGCCCAATTCGTTCATAATATCTTGGTACGTTCTCTCATGTGTATCGAGTTTCAGCATGATGTGATTAGTACCGATTCGTTCATAAGCTTTCAACACGTTAATCAATGTGTTTCTGCCTAGTCTATAGCCGCCTTTAACGGGTTTGATTTTTTCGTTTGGATCTTTGGATAAATCTATGACTAATGGATGCATGAATGGTTTGAATTCATCGTTGTCATGCCATGCCTCTAATAAGGCTTTTTGAAGTTGGAATTCTTGGGGGTAGAACATCCAGCCATCCATATTTTCTTTAATCCAGTTCAAGTCTTGCTTTGCGTTGCCTGTCGCAAATATCGGTATGTGATGATGCTTCGGCAATACTTGCAGACCTGAGTCTTCGTATAACTCAAAGATAGAGTTTGAAATCTCTGGAGAATGTGCTTGCCATAATGCGTTTAAAGACGCGACTGCGTCTTTGAAGCGGATATGCAAGTCTTTCGTTTTGACTTTGAAAGCTGGAAACTCAAAAGAACGGTCTCCAGTCGCAAGTCCCATTAATAAGCGCTCGCCAGATACCAAGTCAAGAGTTGCTGCAGCTTTAGCTACATGAATCGGATGACGCAATGTCGCAACAATACTCGCTGTTCCGAGCGCAATCTTATTGGTTTTGGCACTGAGATACGTTAAGAATACAAACGGATCGTAGTTTGTGGTTACTTTGCCTAAATGCGGACTGTATAATGGATTGTCTCGTACAAATAGGCTGGTAAATCCTAAGTTTTCCGCAAGCTGTGCCAACTGGGCTTGTTGTTCAAACGCTAACGCAACTGAATCATTATCATCAAAAGGAATACTTAAACCTAAAGTAAGATGTCCTTTTTGAAAGGTGCGTTTAAAGCCGTTGTGTTGTTGAATTGTTGTCACGTCTATCCCTCCTAACTTGAGTAATTTGACAAATAATGATTGCACTAATCAAGTTGTCTACAATTATTCTATAATGTTTACATAACTTAATCAAACCTTGTGCTCACGCGGTTTATCAATTTAGTCAAAAATAGTCAAAAACGTTGATTTGATGCACTTTTGACTAAAATTAAAAAAATGAACAAAGTGTTATTTTGAGTTTTTTAGAGAAGATGAATGCATGAGATTTACAATAACTTTATCATCATTTTGAGCAAATCATTTCCTTTTGCAGGGGAGGTCGGTGTTAAAGTGAAACATATTAATAAACAAGAGGTGAGACTCAAATGAAAAAGATTTTAGTCGCAGTCACAAATGTTTCGAAATATAAAGATTTAGAACGTCCTACAGGCGCATGGCTTGGAGAAGTTGTACATTTCGCAGATGAGTTCTATAAAGCAGGTTATGAAGTAGATTATGTGAGTCCAAAAGGCGGATTTGTGCCGATTGATCCGGCAAGCTTATCTGAAGACTTCATGACAGATGTGGATTGGAAATATTATACAGATCATCAATTCATGACAAAGCTTAATCAATCATTAAAACCAGAAGAAGTTAACCCAGAGGACTATGAAGTGATTTATTACGCCGGCGGTCACGGTGTAGTTTGGGACTTTGAAAAAGATAAAGGCTTAATTGAACTAGCTGAAAAAATCTATTCAAATAACGGCTACGTTACTGCTGTTTGCCATGGTCCCGCAGGATTATTGAATATTAAAGACAATGGTCAAAATCTAATCAAAGGCAAAAAAGTCGCAGGGTTCTCTAACAGTGAGGAATCTCAAATGGGCGTGACAGAAAACATGCCATTCTTACTAGAAGATGCCTTAAAAGAAAAAGGCGGAGAATATGAAAAAGGTGAAGACTGGTCATCATTCGTTGTCGCAGACGGCAGACTGATCACAGGTCAAAACCCTCAATCTGCACAACAAGTAGCGTTAGATACGCTGAAAGCATTAGGTCAATAAATTTCAGTGTACATGAAATAAGACTACCCCGGTGCAGGGTAGTCTTATTTTTATACGTATATAAGCTCTAAAACTGTGATTTTATTGTTTATAGGATACCGCTAGGTTCTTCAGGCAATACTTGGCCGCCATCGATAATCAATGCTTGCCCAGTAATGAACTTAGCTTCTTTAGAAGCGAAGAAAGCTACTGCGTAACCTATATCTTCAGGTTCGCCTAACTCATGTGTCGGTATAATTTGGCGTGTACCTTCTAAGTAATCCTCGCCTTGAGCTTTTAAACCTTCAGTTAATACGTTACCAGGCTGTACAGCATTTACAGTAATGCCGTATTTTGCATATTCTAATGCGGCACTGCGTACAAAGCCGAGTTGTCCAGCTTTTGATGCACCGTAATGTGCCCAGCCAGGATAGCCGGTATTCGGACCTGTAACTGAAGAAGTCACGATAACACGTCCGTATTTTTGTTTTTTCATTACTTTTAAGACAGCTTGTGTCACAAAGAACGTACCTTTTAAGTTGATATTTTGTACATAATCCCAATCTTCTTCTGTTAAATCTTCGATGTTGATTTGAGGATAAACGCCTGTATTTGAAGCTAGAATATCAATCTTTCCAAATTGATGAACGATATCCCCGACAACTTTATTTACTTGAGTTGAGTCTGTCACATCGAGTTTGAAGAATACACCATTGAGTGCTTCAGCTGTTTGTTTGCCGTTGGTTTCATCAATGTCTCCGATAATCACTTTTGCGCCTGCTTCTGCCAATGTTTCAGAAATACCTTTGCCGATTCCGTTTGCGCCGCCTGTCACGAATGCGATTTGATTATTTAAACTAAACATGTACAATCACCTCTTACTTACTCATTACCCTAGGTCGTGTTCAACCATACGTGAATAAATAAAATAGTGACATTATCTTAAAATAAAGCATAAAAAACAGCCTTCATCAAAAAATCAGATGGAAGGCTGTTGGTTCAATAGGATTAGTCAATGTTATTAAGTGCATTGATGACGTTGACCATATCATCATGAATGACTAAATCTGCATCATGATCATAAGATGTCGCATCTTTATTGATGATGACTAAGTTCTCACCTTCAAAGTTGGAAATTAATCCAGCCGCAGGCTGTACAACGAGTGAAGAACCTAAGACCACTAAAGTATCCGCTTGTTTGATTTTGCTTAATGCGCTGAACATTGTCATTTGATTTAACATTTCACCGTATAAGACAATGGCAGGTCTGAGCGGACTGCCGTCTTTCTTACTATGACGCAAGTTATGGTCGATGATATCGAATTTTGAGTATTGATCATTCTCATCATTGATACTGTAGAAAATATTTAATGTACCATGCAGCTCATCTACATTTTCACTGCCTGCATCGGTATGCAGACCATCAATATTTTGGGTAACAACACCTAAAGATTTATGTTCCGCTTCAAGTTTTGCGATCCATTCATGTACAACGTTAGGTTTTTTATCCGCAAACAATAAATACTTATGACAAAAGTCCATGAAGCCGTCTGGGTTACTTTGCAAGTAATCATGACTCAAGATATATTCAGGCGATAAACCTTGCTTTGCGATTTCATCATTTAAACCGCCGATAGAACGAAAATCAGGAATACCACTTGCGACAGAAATACCTGCACCTGTAAAGAACGTAATCTTATTAGAATTATCAATGATGTCTTTCAACTGTGTTATTTTAGTATCCACGCTTATCACTCCATTAATTATTCAATACATCTCGTGTATTGATTTACTCACATTAATTCTAAGATTAAGGAAATGTTTAAGCAACCAGAGATATTTAACAAACTATCAATATACAAGGCAAGCATACAAATATCTTTAGATATGACAACGTTTTTGAAACATTTTGTTAGATTGTGCTATATACTTGTTGGATAAGTGTTGCTAGTATACATGTGTATTAAATAATTTTATAAACACAGATGATTGCGAGGAAATGTTATGGAACACTTAAAAAGATTTTCCGATTCAACAATTGCATATATGGAAGCGGATGCGAATAAACCTTACTATGTTTATTATTTAAAAGATCCGCGTAATGACGAAATATTTTATATCGGTAAAGGAAAAGGCAATAGAATATTTAAGCATAAAGAAGACGCTGAACAAGATATGAAAGAAGATTACATGTTTGAAGGTGAAAAAGAAAGTAATTTAAAATTCGAACGTATCGGACAAATTCTTAGCGAAGGTCTGAATGTGTTAGGTTATATCGTAAGTTTTAAATTAACGAATAATGAAGCTTATGCTGCAGAAAACGCATTAATCAATATGGTGAAAATGAATGAAATGTATAGTTTAACAAACCTTGTAAATGGACACGGTACAAGCGGCTATAAAGTTGAGGATTTAGAAGATGAATTCGGTTATGACCCTATGGAAGTCAGTGACATTAATACAGATGAGATTATTTTAGCTGTAAAAATCAATGATGGATTTAGATTATGCAAAAATGAAAATGTCGTTTATCCTGAAGATATTGAGAAACGTGACCCTGATAATTTAAAAATGCGTACTTTAGGTACATGGAATGTAGATAAAAGCTTGCTGGAAAAAGATAAAATCAAATACATTATTGGAATTAATTCAGGCGCAAATAACTCTGTTATCTCAGCTTATGAAATTACTTCAAAACGTATGAAAAGCAAAGAGAAATATGATAAAAACAATGTGCTTCGTCCAATATATACCTTCGAAAGTGACTCGAATAGTGAAGAAGTACTGAAAAAACTTAACTTGTATAAAAAAGCGTTACCAAGCTTAGAGTTTAAAGCCCAATGTTCAAGACGGTATATCAATAGATAAAAAGTCTCACTTTAGTTAAATTGAAAGTATTAAATACAAACAGAATAAATATTACTATCACACCTTCTAACACTATTATGCTGTCGTTCTAAGGTGTGATTTTTATTTCTCTCTATGAATCATGTCATATTCCTTATATAATGGGGAATGTAGAGTTAGGAGGAAAGGTGAATTGAATGAAAAGAGAGAGATACAATGATTTGAATCGTAGAAACCTAATGAAACAGCCGATTAAGTTTACGAGTGCAGTATTGGTTTTAAGTTCAGTGTTATTCGGTTTCGATGCAGTATCAACCTCTCCTTCAGCCGGCGCAGCAGACCAAGCGGATTCAACGATTTCGCAGAATGTGGATAAGCGTAAACAAAATTTAGAAGCGCGTATTCAAGAAGCTAAAGCTGAAGTTGAGCGATTAAAAGATATAAAAGAAAACGAGAAGGCACAACTTAAAACAGATATCGGTAAAGCGAAAAGTATTGAAGATGTTGATACGTTGTTAAATAAGATAAAAGAGAAACAAAGTACTTCAGAACAAGCTTTGTCAGAAGAGACACAGAAAGTTGAAAGTGTGAAAGATAAAGTAAATCGTGATGTTGAAGAGAATGCGGAAACCTCTCAAAGTACACCGATACAATCGGATGCAGCTGATCAGCGTTTAGACAGCGGGGAGGCTAACCAAAGCATTGACCAATTCATCGCAGATTTAGAAAATTTGTCGAATAAAGTTGACGAGCGTAAACCAAGTGAAGATGAAACAGCTCAATCTTCAGCATCCCAAAAAGCTGATCAAGCAGAACATGCATTAAGCAATCTGAGAAATGATATTCAACGTGTAACAACAGAGAAACAAAGCTCATCGCGTGATTTGGACCAATATGTTCAAAATAAAGAGGCCAACTTGCAGGAACTGGAAAATAGATTAGCTGAACGCCATGAACTTTCAAAATCAAAAGCCGACCGTCTCAGAAATGAAATTGAAACGACTAAAGAAAACTTAAAACAACAAGATAGTATTGTCTTAGACCGTCTACAATCTGCTTCAGATAAACGAGAAGCAGTGAAATCTATTATCGGCAGTACTGTAGATGAACAACAAGCACAGTCTATACTTGATCGTATTGAAACTAAAGGCAAAACAGACTCACAAATTGCGAGCCAAGTGTTAAGTCAATTAGATGGACTCTCTTCCTTCTCAAGCGACAGCTTATTAGAATCTATGTTTGATAAAGCAGAAGATAAAGAAGCGTTGATTCAGACTTTATTATCTACGAAATTTGAACAACAAGAAGCAGCGGATAAAGCTGCAGAAATCATGCGCAATTATCCAAACAGTGCACAAATTGTACAACTGCTTAAACAACATTATGGTTCAGATATTTCAGGCGACGATATTCTTGGCAATGTGATTGACCAAGCACATAATCAGCGCCAAGCGATTGAAACGATATTAGCTTCTAAATTCAACGATGCTAAAGCACGTGCATTAGCGAATATTATCGCAAAGAAAGAAGATAAGAAGGCAGAACTGTTAAAATTAATGACTTCTGATATTGATCGTCATTTGAATCATTTACTCAAAGTGGATAATGATATCAGTCGATTGAAATCAGATGTACGCGGTATCTTTGATCCGTTACAAGACACACCAAGCTTACTGCAGCTGTCTAAAGAAAGTGGATTGGATAAACCATTGCTTGGCAGTCATACAGGCTTATTCAGCGGACCGAGTCTCATAGATAAACTGTTAGGCGGAGACAGTGTGCTGGATAAAATTCCGGATATTCCTAATCCTTCGCAAGGACGTGCTTTATCTTTAGGCAATCCGTCTGATGACTTCTTAAGCGGTTTATTTGATGATGACGGCAACTTTGATTTGCCGGCAGCGGGTGAAGTCGCTAAACGCTCAGCATTGCCGCTAGGTATTGCATTCGTTATTATCGGAAGCGGTATTACATGGTTTGTGAAACGCCGTAAAACGAAATCATCTTAATCATTCAATTCATTGAAGTAAATCATTATAAATAACGCTCCATTCAAAGGACCAATTGCTTGGTTTTGAGTGGAGCGTTTTATCTTTGGAATATTTTATTTTTGACCTTCAATATAACTTAATTCAGATGCATCTTGTGCATCGATAGTTCTGTAAGAAATAACGCCTAAACCTTGAACGTTAGATTCAGAAATAACAATAGAACCATCTGGATTAACCTTTTCCACAAAGGCTACATGGCCATAGATACCATCAGCACCTTGCTGGCCAGCTTCAAAGACCACTGCACTATGTGCTTTTGGAGTATCAGAGACATGATAACCTTTACGTTCTGCACGATTATTCCAATTACGGGCATCACCTAAGTCGCCGCTGATGGATTGATTGAATTGTGCCATACGATTATAGACATACCATGTACATTGTCCATGCGGATAAGGTGTGTTGCCGGTTGTTTCTTCAAACGGTTTAAAGTCTCCATGGCTTTGTGTCGTACTTGGTTGATAGTCAGATAGGTTAGGCATCTTTTGTTTGTCGAATTGTGTTAAATCATAATGGCGGATCAGACTGTTCAATTTATCCGCATAACGTGTATCTGTCGCATAAGTTGTAGCTAAGTGTCTCGTTGCGGCACGATAGTTTGAAGCTTCGCTTTTCCAAGTCGGCTGATAAATCGTCGGATTGCCGTCAATGCCGTTTTTAATTAACGCCGCATAGTCTTCAAGCGATTCTTTTTCACTTGGATAACTGCGAAATTGTGCAGAGATTTGATACATACTGCTTCCGCTGTCTTCAAGCGTATTAAAAGTCGCAGACTGTCCTTGGTACGCACCCTTAATACCGAATAAGTTATAATGCGGTGCACGTGCTAGACTGCTGTTGCCTGAGTCAGATTCTAAAATCGCTTGTGCAATCATGACAGAAGCATAAATATCTTCATCTTGTCCGATTTGATGTGCATCTTTCGCAATGGTTTTAATAAAGTCGCGTGTAGCTTTATTTTCGCTGACTGCGAAATCACTAGACTGTTCTGAGCGGTTTGATACATTCGGCAGCAATTGGAATGTCGCAGTTGTTCTGAGGTTCGAACGTCTTAAATCACCTTCAAACGATTGTGCAGGTTTTTGTTTGTGTTTCATCTCTGATTGAGAAGGCAATTGCGGGTTTTCATGATTTTCTTTCGACTGTTTTGAAGATGCTTGTGGCGATTTTGATTGCTTGGGTGTCTTAGGTTGTGCTTGTTTTTCTTTTTGCGCATCATATTCTGCTTTGCTTTGTTTCGCATCTTCACTGTATTGATCTAGTATCGATTCTAAGACACGGTCATCTGCTTGTGATTCTGTCTCAGGTGCCTTTGTGTCTTCTTGAGTATCTTGCGTTGTATCACTTTCTGCTGAAGTGTTTGTATCAGTACTATCATTATCCGGTGTTTCGGTTGGATTGGATTCTGAAGGTTCTTGTGTATCTTTATCTATAGTTGCTGAATCATCAGCAGCGTTGGAACTGGCTTCGTCTAGTTGCTGAAGAATGTCATTGTCATCTTGTGAGACATCCGGTGAAGTTTCAGAGTCAGCGTTATTATTTTGTGTAGTAGAGTCTTGTGTCTCATCAGAGGATTCAGATACATCGTTGTTGTCTGTATCAGTTTCAGGTGCTGGTTTATCAGTATCGATATCTGATTGAGACGCTGTTTCATCTTCAGATGGATGTGCTGTTTGATTGTTGGTATCTTCATTCATGAAGAAAGTTTCATTAGAACCGTTGGGTGCTGGGTTAGACGTTGTTTCTTGTTTGGTTGAAGACGTTTGGTCTGTTTCATTTTGACTGCTTTGGAAGAAGCGGCTGAACCAACTATGGAAACGATGATTGTTTGTACGTTGTTCTGCTGGTTTAAAGAAGTCTAACGTATATTTATCATAATCGTTTGTAGGTGTATCAGTGTCAGTTGATGGTTTTGTCGTTTTTTGTTCTTGTGCATTGTCCGCAGCTTTTTGTGCTGACTCTGTTTCATCACGTGTGGACGCTTTAGATTTTGGTTCTGTTGTTTTAGATGATCCTTTTTCTATGTCATCATCATTTTCAGAAGAAGCAGCTTTTGAGTCATCTGCTTTATCTTCTGTATGTGAAGTGTCTGATGATTTTGGTGTGCTGCTTTTCGAATCCTCTTGTGAAACATCAGGTGCAGTGATTTCATCTGAAGCCGCTGTGCTGATATTATTCAAGGGGAAAGATGGAAGGAGTAATGAAGTCGAAAGCATACAGACGAATAATTTTTGTTTCTTCATGAAAATACCTCGCTTAAATATTATACTTTACTATGTACAAACTATCGTTTGACTTGGTACACTGGTTACAGTCTTATGGTAAGTTGACACCGATTAACTATTTGAGATATACCCTTTCTAATGAAGCCATTATATCAATTTATACAAAATAAACAAATAGTGAATTTGAATTAATGTTAGGTTTAAAATAGATACAATTTTAGAGGTGTATAAATGAAGAATGCAATCCAGCTGTTTCTGATGGATTTAAAGAAAATCATTAAAAACCCAGGTGTGCTGGTGATTTTAGGCGGTATCGCCATACTGCCGTCTTTTTATGCATGGTTTAACTTGGATGCGACTTGGGATCCGTACGGAAACACAAAAAATATAAAAATTGCTGTGGTTAATGAGGATAAAGGAGATAAAGTCAAAGGCAAACAGATTAACGTAGGCGACACCATTGTCGATACCTTAAAGAAAGATGATCATTTTGACTGGGAATTTGTCAGCCGGAAGAAAGCTGACCATGACTTGAGGATGGGTAAATATTACGCCGCGATGTACATACCTGATAAGTTCACCCATCAAATTACAGGAACATTGAGAAAAGACCCTCAACAAGCAGATGTAGAATATAAAGTGAACCAAAAACTGAACGCGATCGCGCCTAAAATGACTGATGCAGGTACCAGTGCAATTGTCCAAAAGGCGAATGAGAAGTTTAATGAGACCGTCACCAAAGCTTTATTAGACGAAGCCAACCGCTTAGGTATCAAACTAGAAAAAGAAATACCTACGATTAACAAGATTAAAAAAGCAGTCGGAACAGCTAATGATTCTATACCGAAAATCAATGAGTTCGCAAAGAAAATCTTATACTTGGATCAAAACCAAGATCAGCTTGATGCCTACGCTGATAAGTTCAGAGGTTTAGACAACTATAAAGGCGATGTCTTGGATGCGGTTGATAAATTAAATCGAGTGAATGCGGCAGTACCGGCATTGAATGAGAAAGCAAAACTGATTCTCGCACTGAATGAATACCTGCCGAATATAGAACGCGCTTTAAATATTGCATCGAATGACGTACCGCAAGCCTTCCCGCGCATTAACCGCGGTGTGGATATTGCGAGCGAAGGGGTTGAGACAGGCAAACAAGGTCTCAATGAAGCGCAAGGTTACTTATCAGCTGTAGAGCAACGTGTCGGCAGTTATCAAGAAGTGCTGGATAATGCACAAGACGTGAACCAAAATGTAAATCAAAACTTGCAAGAACGTGCTGATACAGCACCGCAAAGCACGTCTGCATCAAGAAATTATCAAACTGCTCAAATGAGTACGAACGATAATTCCAGCAACGATACATTCAATCAAAATGATGTCAGTGCAATGGAATCGTCTCTCTCAACTGCATTGTTATCATTATCCAAACAGGCAGAGCAGCAAGCAGAAAGCAGTCAAAAAGATCTCAATGCGATGGAAAATATCACGTATGGTATTTTAGCTTCTGATCAGCCTAAAGACTTTAAAGGACCTTTAGACAATATGACAGAACGTCTTGAAGTGACAAGCAAGACTAACCAGCAGCTGATTGATATTCTTTCAGAGTTAGAAGAAAGAGAACATGTGGATTTATCTCAAGAGATACAAGCGTTAGAAGCCGCAAACAACAGAGTCAATCACTTGATTAAGAAACAAAACCAATTAAGAGATGCATTAGCGAACGGCAGTTCAGGTAAAATCGAAGCGGTGGATTTATTAAAAGAATTGCCGCGTGTGGATAGTGCATTAAGCGACTTGAGAAATTATATCCGTTCTGATTTGAATCAACGTCTCATCAATGTCTCTAATAACATTATGTCAGTGTTGAATGAAGGCGAAACAAAACTATCTGCAGTACAGTCTAAACTGAATACGATTCATCAAGTCATTGATGAAGGACAATCTATCTTAAATATTGCCGGCGATAGAATCGACACGATTCAGAGTGCATTGCCGGGACTTGAACAACGTTATATGGATGCGATGGCAGTTGCACAGCACTACTATCCAGAGTTCAAGCAAGGTGTAGAACGCGCAGCATCATTTATCAGAAACGACTTGCCTGAGTTGGAACAGCAGCTGGCAGATACAACTGCAACGGTGAATCAAAATGTACCGACATTGTTTAGCCGTTATGATCGTTTAGTGGACTTGCTGAATGAGAATCAGCCGCAAGCTAAAGAAGACTTGCATAACTTAGCAGAGTTTATTCGTCATGATTTGCCGGATATCGAGAAGGATATCGCAAAAGCAAATAAACTCTTTAATGAAATTGAAGATGATGACGCAGTAGATAAAATGGTGGATTTACTGAAAAATGACTTGAAGAAACAAGCAGATGTCATCGCCAACCCGATTAATATTAAAGAGAAAGATATTTTCCCTGTTAAAGACTATGGTTCTGCAAGTACACCATTCTATACAGCACTTGCGATTTGGGTAGGCGCATTGCTGATGGTGAGCTTGCTTACGACAGATAACAAGCACACTGCCATGACGCAGCAGCTCACAACGAGAGAGACATATATTGGCAAGATGGGACTGTTCTACCTTATCGGTATAATCCAATCCTTGATTGTGTCTATCGGGGACTTGATTATCTTGAAAGCACAAGTGGAACACGTTGGATGGTTTATCGGACTTTCAGTCCTTTCTTCACTCGTGTTCGTATCGATTGTGTACACCTTGGTGTCATTACTCGGCAACCCAGGGAAAGCCATTGCGATTATTATGTTAGTCCTGCAGATTGCAGGCGGCGGAGGTACATTCCCGATTGAAGTCACGCCGGAGTTCTTCCAAATGATACATCCGTTTATGCCGTTCTCGTATGCGATTGATGCGATGAGGGAAGCGGTCGGAGGTTATGTACCTGAAATCTTAACGAAGAAAATTATATTCTTATCCTTATTCGGTATCGGCTTCTTGTTAATCGGTATTATCTTTAAACCGATGATTGATCCTGTGATGAGAAAAGTAGCAGAAAAAGCTGAGAAAAGTGATGTTATGGAATAAGGTTGATATCAAAGGAGTCTGGGTCAAACCAGGCTCTTTTTGATTGCGTAAAATACTTAAATTCAGATGTAAACTACATGAGAATTAACAAATAATTTACTAAAAATTAATTTGAGTTGCTTAACGCTATCTGTGTATAATGTTACTAAAGTAATGGGAGAGGAGCGCGTTATGAACCAATCTGAAAATCAAATCATTAAAAGTTATAAAGAATTTTGGACACGTTTTGTCGATGTAAAAGGACGTTCTCATCGTCCAGACTATTGGCATCCGTTTTGGATCAACATGGTCATTTCATCTATCTTAGGGGCACTTTCAGGCGGAATATTAAGTTCTATCTTCGGTCTTGCGATTATGATTCCATCATTTACAGTAATGGTAAGACGCTTGCATGATACCAACCGTTCTATGTTATTTGCGATTATTTCATATGTCAGCGGTATTATTGTGATGGTTGCAATGTTTATTTTCTTCTTCGGCGCGATTTTAGCAGCCAACGACAGCAGCGGCGCAGCATTAAGCATATTATTCATTTTAGGTGTGCTAGGCTTTATTGCGGCAATTGCGATCTCTATCTACATTATCTATTTATTGGTACTGCCTGGGGATCAAGTACCGAATAACTATGGCAGCGGCGGCAGTAACCAAACATTGCCAGAAGAATCTGTGCAGCATGAAGTTCAAATTTAATAACGAGTTATGTAGTAATAGAATCATTGAGACGGGGTATGCATGTTAAGGGTGTATATCCTGTTTTTGTCTTCATTCTGATTAATTTTTGGAAAGAAAGATGGCTAATACAGTAAATTAATGTTGAAGTTGTTGAATTTAAAGACGAGTAAACAAAGAAAATAGACAAACAATACTAATACCAATATTGTTTGCCTATAGCTAAAATATAATTACATGTTACCGATTGATAAATATTTAGTTTCTAAATAAGGTTCTATACCTTCTATACCGCCTTCACGGTCATATCCACTTTCTTTCATGCCTCCGAAAGGAGCATGGGCAGCTGAAGGTGCACCATCATTCCAACCGATAACTCCATAATCTAGTGAGTTATACAAGTAAAAGCCTGTACGATAATCATTAGTAAAGAAATATGCGGCTAAACCAAATTCAGTATCATTTGCATATTTTACTGCGTCTTCTATTTTAGAATAAGTCATAACAGGTATGATTGGACCAAATGTTTCTTCATGCATAACTTTCATCTCAGCATTTGCATTATCAATGACAGCGGGTTTTAAGAAGTTGCCGCCTATTGATGTGATATCGTCTAAAGAACGTGAAAGCTTTCCGCCTTTTAATTCAGCATCTTCTAATTGATCAATAACTTTTTCAACGCCTTTTTTATTGATAAGAGGGCCGATATCGACATCTTTTTCAATACCATTTCCTACTTTTAAATTATCTACTTTTTGAATTAACTTTTCTGTATATTCTTCTGCAATGGCTTCATGTACATATACACGGTTTGCACAAATACATGTTTGTCCTGCATTTCTGAATTTTGTTGCCATAGTTTGATCTACAGCATAATCAATATCAGCATCTTTATGGACAATTAATGGTGCAAGACCTCCTAATTCCATCGTCACATTTTTAACAGTGGAGGCTGCTTGTTCGATGAGTTGTTTACCCACATTTGTGGAACCTGTGAAGGTCAACTTTTGTATTAGAGGACTATCACTAAACACTTTTCCTGCAACTTTACCACTAGCAATTACATACTGAACAGCACCCTCTGGTATACCTGCCTCATATGCCAATTCTATTAAGCGAATTGTTGTTAATGGTGTCTGTACAGCTGGTTTACAAACAATAGTGCAGCCTGCTGCAAGTGCAGGGGCTATTTTACGTGTAATCATTGCAGCTGGGAAATTCCATGGTGTAATTGCAGCGACTACACCTACAGGAAACTTTTCGACGATTATATTTTTAGAGCTGCTGTTTGCTGGGATCGTTCTTCCATATAGACGTTTTGCTTCTTCTGCATACCAATCTACATAGGAGCGTGCATAATCGACTTCACCTAATGATTCTTTATAAGGTTTACCGCCTTCTTTTGTAATTAATGCTGCTAATTCATCTTTATGCTCATTAATTAAAGCAGACCAGGCTTTCAATTTAGCAGAGCGCTCATGTGCATCTACGCACTTCCATGTGTTAAAAGCTTTATGTGCCGATTCGATACTATTTTTTATGGATTTTTCATCAGTGTAATCTAGAGTTTGAACAACATCATTCGTTGCTGGGTTCATAACTTCTAATTTTGTCATTAGTAACCACCTCATTTTTTCGTTTTTGAATATAGTATAGGACTGCAGCAATGAGGTACCATCCAAATACAATCAGCCATTCTGCTGGCCAAATAAGTGAAGATGGCATTCCAGGCAAGTAGATAATAATAAATAATATACTTAAAATAACTGCAATAATTCCTACAATTTTACCGTTTTTAATTCTATATGGTCTTTCTAAATCTGGTGCAACTTTTCTCAATTTGATGAATGATAGGGCAACAAGCAAGTAGCCTATAACGACACCAATACCGCCAGCATCAACGATCCATACAAGTGCAGGTCTTCCTAATAATGGAGAAACAAAAGCAAGTACACCTAAAAAGATGATACCGTGAGTAGGTGTTTTATATTTAGGATGTATATAAGCAAACCACTTAGGTATCATCCCATTTTTAGCCATTGCATATAAGATACGGCTGCCTCCTATAATAAAAGCATTCCAACTTGTTATAATTCCAGCAACACCACCAAGTACGAGAAGTACACCAAAGCCTTCTTTACCGAATAAGTTTACCATGGCATCTGCTGTTGCCAGTTCACTTGTTTTTAGTTGACCTGGAGTTAAGCCAGTTGCAACTCCAAATACAATGAGTAAATAGAAAAATACTGATGCAACAATTGAGATAATTAATATTTTACCTATTTTCTTAGAAGGTGCTTTAACTTCCTCGGCAATTTGCGGAATAACATCAAAACCGACAAATAAAAACGGAATCATAATTAATATAGACATTGTACCGCCCATACCATCTACGAACAGCGGTTTTAGATTAGTGAAATTGCCGTTAATACCTGCACCAAACACAAGTAATAATCCTACAGCTACTATGAAAACTGTAAACACTGTCTGCATTACAGCCGCCGGTTTAATACCAAAGTAATTAAGAGAAGTTAAAATCACGCTGCCGACAGATCCGATAAGCACCCAAGTTATATAGACATCCCATCCCTGAATATTCCATAAGAAACCAGAGTGCTTAAACGGTATAACATAGTCTATGACTGTAGGTAATGCAACAGCTTCAAAAGTAATTACCGAAACATAGCCAAACAGAACAGACCAACCAGAAATAAATGCTAAACCTGGTTTGAAAGCTTTTTTAACAAATACAAATCCGCCGCCGGTTTCAGGGAAGGCTGAAGCTAGTTCAGCGTAAGTCAAACCAATAAATATTACAAAGAGTCCGCCGATTATAAAGGCGAATACACTTCCTAAAAATCCAGCAGTAGATATCCATTCACCTGATAGCACTACCCATCCCCAACCGAGCATAGCGCCAATAGCTAAGAATAGGACATCCATAATGTTCATCGATTTATTAAAATGTGATTTCATAAACATACCCCATTTTTATCTCTATTTTTTCACGTTATTACACACTTCTTCTAATATATTTAGGCCTTTTGTTAATTCTTCATCTGTGATTACTAACGGTGCTAAGAAACGAATAACATTACCTTTCAGACCTGCTGAAAGTAAAAGTAACCCATTTTCGTTTGCTTGTTTTATAATTTTTGCAGTTGTTTCTTTGTCAGGTGCATTTGTATCAGGGTCTACGATTTCCATAGCTACCATAGCACCTAATCGTCTAATGCTGCCTACAAAGTTGACTTGTTGCGCTATTGATTCTAAGTGTTTTTGAATTTTAGCACCTACAAGTTCTGATTTTTCATTTAATTTTTCTTCTTCAATAATTTCGATAACTTTTAATGCGGCTTCACAAGCAATTGGATTACCTGCATAAGTTCCGCCAAGTTCTCCGGGATTTGTACTATCAAGCATTTCAGAACGTCCTACTACGCCGCTTAATGGAAAGCCGGCAGCTAAAGATTTTGATACAGTAATCAAATCTGGTTCTACATCAAAATGTTCAATTGCAAATGTCTTTCCAGTACGCGCAAATCCAGTTTGAATTTCATCAGCAACAAAAACAATGCCGTGTTGATTACAAATTTCTCTTACAGCTTGCACAAACTTTTTGCTTGGGATTACGAAACCGCCTTCACCTTGGATAGGCTCCATAACAATACATGCGACAGTTTCAGGATCAACACTTGAAACAAAGAAATCATTCAGTTGATCGATAATATATTCATCATATTCTTCATCTGTTAATTTGTCAGGCTTTTCAGATAAATTAGGGTATGGTGCTTGATATACTTCAGAAGCAAATGGGCCAAAGCCTAGTTTATAAGGTCTAACTTTGCTTGTCATAGCCATTGTTAAATTAGTTCGTCCATGAAATCCTCGGACAAATGAAACTACTCCTGTACGTCCAGTATACTTTCTGGCAATTTTTACAGCGTTTTCTACAGCTTCAGCACCTGAATTAAGTAAAATAACTTTTTTATCAAAATTACCAGGTGTTAACTGAGCCAGCTTTTCAGCTAATTTAATATAACTTTTGTACATAATGACGTTGAAACCAGGGTGAATAAAATCTTCCACTTTTTCTTTGATATGGTTAACAATTTTGGGGTGACTATGCCCAACATTCATAGTACCGATTGCCCCTGCAAAATCAATAAAAGTATTATCTTCCACATCAACAATTGTTGCCCCTTTTGCATACTTTGCAACGTTTAAATTGCCGTTACCCACTCCCCTAGAGACATATTGTTCTCTGAGTGATTGATAGTGTTTATTACTTGAAACGTCTTGTGATTTATTACTTTTAAGATTCATAATATCCCCTCCATTTACTTATTACATGTATCATACTTTAAACATTGGTATAATTAAAAGAACCAGAAATAGAAAATCAATGGTACCAGATGGGGTGGAAAATATGAAAAACGGTAGTGATTATATCTATAGAAAGATATACACACAGATTAAAAATGATATTTTGAACCATAAATTTGAAAGCCATGAAAAGCTGCCATCAAAGAGAAAGTTAGCTAAAGAATTAAATGTGAGTATTAATAGTGTTAAAAGTGCTTATGAGCAGTTGATTGCAGAAGGATATATCTACACTCTAGAACGAAAGGGATATTTTATAGAGTCATTAAATGAGTTGATTATTGATCAAGCATACCAGCAAGTAACTGAAAATCTAGAAACAAATGACAATTCTAAAAAGCAATTTAATTATACACTGTCACATATGTCGACAAACCTTAGTGAGTTTCCAATTGATATATGGATTAAAATGCAGAAGAAAATTTTTAGAGAACAGTCTTCAATTTTATCTGAAGTGCCATATATTAAAGGTCCGATTCAATTGAGAAATTCGTTAGCGAAAATCATTTCTTTTAAAAGAGGGATTTCTTGCAACCCAGAACAAATTATATTGGGATCAGGTACGAATGCCTTGATGCTTTTATTATTGAAAATCTTTGATCGAAAATTGACAGTAGGGGTGGAGAACCCAGGATATTCTCGTATGAGACGTTTGATTGAGGGGCAGAATATTAAAACAGTTGGTATATCAATCAATAATAAAGGTGTATCTGTTAAAATGATTCAGAATAAAAATCCTGAGATAATGCTTACCACACCATCGCACCAATTTCCATTAGGAGTAATCATGCCTATATCAAGAAGAATAGAATTATTGAACTGGGCCACTCAACATCAAAATTACATCATAGAGGACGACTATGATTCTGAATATAAATATGGCACAGACAACATACCTTCTTTATTCAGCTTAGATAAAAACAATCGTGTTATATACTTAGGAACTTTCTCAAAAACACTATTACCAGGTATGAGAATCAGCTATATGATTTTACCTCCGGTATTATTAGAAAAATTTAATCATATATATGATGATGCAGTATCAGATATCAGTACTTTGAATGCTTTAACGCTTTCAAAGTTTATTGATGAAGGTGAATATGAAAAATATATTAAAAAGATGAGTCATACTTATGAATTTAAAAGAAAAAAGATGGTCAGGCTAATCAAACAAAAATTGAAACAACCTGTTACTATCAAGGATATTAAAGCGGGTTTGCACTTCGTTATTGAAGTAAAGTCGAACTATACTTATGCAGAAGTAGAAGAAAGAGCATCTCAAAATAGTTTGGAATTATACACTTTAAGAAGATTCATGGTTGAAGATATATCGAATCATAAAGCGAAAGTAATAATTATTGGCTTTGCTAATATTAATGATGACAAAATGGAAGCAACTATTGATATATTAAATCACGTGTTATTTGATCATTAAAGCATTAGCCAGCAGTTTTTACAGGTTAATCAGTATAAAAAGGTCGCAGGAATTTTTCATAAAACCTGCGGCCTTTATAATTTGAGAACATTACTCAATGTATAGCATGACTTTATGCACCGAGGTGTTTAGAAATACTGTTAGTTATTGATTTCAATGATTGTACATAAAAGTCCTTGTTTTCAATGTTCTCTTTAGGAAAAGAGAGGCTTATTGCACCTTGGACTTCACCTCGATGATTAACAAAATAGCTACCTATACAACGTATACCAATTTCATTTTCTTCTTTATCTTCAGCATAACCTAAACTTCTTATTTGGTTTATTTCTAGAAGTAAATCATTTAAGTTATCAATTGTATTTTCAGTATATTTATAGATTTTGCTCTGATTCCAAATATCTTCAATTTCATCATTACTGTATGTTGATAAAATAGATTTTCCAACAGCAGTGCAGTACATAGGAGCTCTCTGACCAATTTTCGATGCCATATAGTTTGTGCTGTTACTAGGTATGAACTTTTCTATATATAATACTTCGTGATTATCCTCTATAACTAAGTGACAAGTTTCATTAGTTTCAATTGACAGTCGGCTAATTAGACTTTTAGCGATATTTAAATAATCGATATTTTTTACACTGTTATTACCTAATTGAAATAACTTATAAGTTAATGCGTATTGATTTGTAAGATTATCTTTTTTAA
Source organism: Staphylococcus sp. EZ-P03 (assembly GCF_003344575.1). Taxonomy (NCBI): domain Bacteria; kingdom Bacillati; phylum Bacillota; class Bacilli; order Caryophanales; family Staphylococcaceae; genus Staphylococcus; species Staphylococcus sp. EZ-P03. The sequence goes on from NZ_QPMO01000022.1 coordinate 69,896, forward strand.
CGAAGTTATTGTCTATTAAGGAATTGACCAATCTATGAACAGTAGATTTTGTTAATTGACTCTTTTCAACAAGCTCCATTAATGATAAAGGCCCACTCTGACCTATGATTTCTAAGAGATTTAATGCTCTATCAATTGATTGAACTTTTGACATTTTTATACTCCTTCCCATTGACAACGCTTACATTTAATATATAATAGTTTGTAATTCCACTATATAAAACACTATACCACATTGTGGAACTATCGATAAGGGGGATGTTATATGTTAGGTGAAATATGGCCGATAATAAGTGTTTGTTTGGGAATAATCGTGTTGCTTATATTAATTATTAAATTTAAGATCAATGCTTTTATATCTTTAATAATAACATCAATAGCTACAGGTGTATTCTTAGGAATGGACTTAAACAAAATTATCGGAACAGTTGAAAAAGGGATGGGCCATACTTTAGGGAGTGTGGCAATTATATTTGGGTTAGGTGCAATGCTTGGGAAGCTAATTGCCGATGGCGGCGGTGCTAACCGAATTGCAGATACATTAATTGATAAATTTGGAGAGAAGTACATAAAGTGGGCTATGATAGTTGCCTCATTTATTATCGGGATTGCACTTTTCTTCGAGGTTGGCTTAGTTTTATTAATTCCACTTGCGTTTACAATCTCTAAACGACTTGGAATTTCACATATGAAGATTGGTATACCAATGGCAATTGCTTTGTCAGTAACACATGGGTTCTTACCACCTCATCCTGGACCAGTAGTTATTGCCAATGAATTGAATGCAAATCTAGGTCAAGTTTTAATGTATGGAATCATAATTGCAGTGCCAGTAGTGGTAATAGTTGGTGGGTTTTTCATTAAATTTTTACCTAAAATAGCACCTACTGCATTTGAAAAAGAAATTGATATGTCGAATATTGTAGCTGATAAATCAATGAATAAAGAGATGCCTAAGTTTTCTATTAGTGTATTCACTGCTTTATTACCAGTGATTCTAATGTTGTTTGCTACAATCGTACAAATGATTACAGGTCATCAAGAAGAAGCTACAAATCACTTCGAAAGTGTTGTTTATTTCATTGGTAATGCTCCAGTAGCGATGCTAATTTCATTAGTTTTTGCTATGTACACAATGGGGATTGCAAGAAATCGAAATATGAACGAAATAATGGATAGTGCTGCAGAAGCTATTATTCCAATTGGAATGATGATCCTTATTTTAGGAGCTGGCGGTGCGTTTAAAGAAATTTTAATCGATGGCGGTGTTGGTAAAACTATTGAACACATGTTTACAGGTACTGTGATGTCGCCAATCATCCTTGCTTGGCTAGTATCAGCTTTATTGAGAATTGCACAGGGTTCAGCTACCGTGGCGGCAATTTCCACTACTGGAATTGTATTGCCATTATTACAAGCTTCAGATACTAACCTTGCCTTGGTAACTTTAGCTATTGGTGCAGGGAGTATCATATTCTCGCATGTTAATGATACTGGATTCTGGATTTTTAAAGAATATTTCGGTTTAACGGTAAAAGAAACGTTCTTAACTTGGTCGCTTTTAGAAACGGCTATATCTGTATTTGGACTAGTATTTATTTTAATACTTAATTTGATAGTTTAAAGGAGATGCTATTGTGAAAGCAATATTTATTAATGGTAAAGAAAACATGGAATTAAAGAATATTAATGATATAAAAGTGGGAGACATTAGCGGAAAAGTATTGATTCAACCAGAATATGTGGGAATTTGCGGATCGGATATTCACTATTTAGCTGAAGGTGCATCGGGCATAGCTGTTATCAAAGAGCCATTGACACCTGGACATGAACTAGGAGGAAAATTACTAGAGGATATAACAATTGATAATAAACTAGTTAAAAAAGGGACTCCCGTGACAGTTCATCCAGCAACCTACGGTAAGAGATTAGAAGATCAACCTGATAACCCTGAAGTTTGGCCGGAGGGTGCTTATTTAGGATCAGCTCGATACTATCCTCATAAACAAGGTGCGATGGTAGAAAAAATGTTTGTTGATAAATCACAAATTAGAGTTTTGCCACAAGGGTTAGATACAAAATTAGCAGCTTTAGCTGAGCCGCTAAGTGTTGGTATCCATGCAATTAATTTAGCTGGCGGAGTGAAAAACAAAAGAGTTTTAGTTTCGGGAGCTGGACCAATTGGATATTTAGCAGCGATTGCTGCAACTACTTTAGACGCCAAAGAAGTTGTTATTACAGATGTTTTAGATGAGCCTTTAGCAAGAATTAATAATTTAAATGGTATTCAAACTGTAAATGTAACGAAAAATAGCGTTGAAAAAGATCACTTTGATGTTATTTTAGAATGCTCTGGTGCGCCAGCGGCAGTAAATGCAAGTATGAAAGCAGCTAAGATAGGTGGAACTGTCATTCAAGTCGGCATGTTACCGAACGATAATGTAGGACTGAACTTATCGGATATGAATACAAAGCAAATTATATTTAAAGGAAGTTATAGATTTAATGATGAAATTGATGAAGCTATTCAATTATTAAATCAAAACAATATCTTTAATGAGGCTATCAGTCATGTATATAGTATTGATGATTATGAAGAAGCTTTTGAAACAGCAAGAGATGCAAAAAAATCATGTAAAGTATTAATAGAAATTTGAGGTGCTTTATTTGGTAGAGAACTTAAATAATAATCTTTTTGATTTAAATGATAAAGTGGCAATTGTGACGGGTGGTAATAAAGGATTAGGTAAATTTTACACCATTGCGCTTGCTAGTTTTGGTGCCAAAGTCTTTGTAGTTAGTTCAACTCAAAATGGTTGGGATGAACTGCGAGAAGAATTTGAAAAAAACAATGAATTTTTGGAATTATTTCAAATTGATATAACTACACCAAATGCTGCCATAACTATAGTGAATGAAGCGATTAGTAGATTTGGGAAAATAGATATATTGGTTAACAATGCTGGAATGCAAAGAAGAAATCCAATTTTTGAATTTAATGATAAAGATTGGGATGAAATTATTCAACTGAACTTAAATGCTGTATATCACTTATCAAAAGCTGTTGCATATGAAATGTCAAAAAGAAAACAAGGAAAAATTATAAATATTGGCTCAATGCAATCTTTCACTGCAGGCAAAAGAATTTTTCCATATACAGCTAGTAAGCATGGCATTGCAGGTCTTACAAAAGCATATGCTGAGGCATTAGCAGAATACAATATTCAAGTAAACACTTTGTCACCAGGATATATTGAAACAGACATGACTAGAGTTTTAAAGAATGATCCAGTTAGAGGACCGGAAATTGAAGGCCACATTCCTGGCGGACAATGGGGAGAACCTAAAGATTTAGTGGGCCCTCTAATCTTCCTAGCTAGCAATGCATCAGATTATGTTACCGGAGTTAATCTGCCCGTAGATGGCGGTTATTTATTGAGATGATAATGGAGGAGATATAATTATGAAATCAAGTAACATCCTAAATGATATACAAAGAAATAAATTTGTTGCAGTGATGAGAACTGATAATGAAAGAGATTTTTTAGTTATATCACAAATTTTGCTAGAGCATGAAATGAATACAATTGAAGTTACAATGACAACACCTAATGCATTAGAGATTATTAAACAATTGAGCGAAAAGGATAATTCATTAATAGGTGCAGGAACCGTTTTAGATAGTGAAACAGCTAGGTTAGCTATTCTAAATGGGGCAAGTTTTATTGTAAGTCCATATTTTGATAAGGAAACTGCAGAGATATCTAACTTATATGATATCCCTTATATTCCAGGTTGTATGACAGTGACAGAGATGTTGGAAGCAACCAAAGCAGGATGTAAAGTATTGAAACTATTCCCAGCAAGTCAATTCACTGCAAAATCAATTAAAGATTTTAAAGGGCCATTACCAAATCTTGAAATGATACCTACTGGAGGGATTGGTTTAGCTAATTATAAAGAATGGTTAGATAACGGAAGCTTTGCTGTTGGTATTGGTAGTGAGATTACAAAAGTCTTTTACAAAGAAGGAGAAAAAGGTTTGGTTGAATATATAAATAATTTAAATAAAGGAGAGTAAGCAATGACTATTTGGGGGTATGGAGAAGTTCTTCTAAGGTTTACACCTCCTAATCATAGCCTGCTAGAAGAAACAAATAGCTTTAGTTGTTATGTGGGAGGTGCTGAACTAAATACATTATCATCGTTAAGTTATTGGGGGCATAGTACTAAGATGTTAACTGCTATACCTAATAATGAAGTAGGAAGTTTAGCATTAAAAACGATGAAATCACGTGGTGTAGATACAGAATATGTAGAAAATGACTTTAATAGAATGGGGATATACTATCTTGAAGAAGGATTTGAAAATAGAAGCGGATCTATTGTATATGATAGAAGGAATAGCAGTTTCTCAAATTCTGGTTTTCAAAAGTTAGACACTATTACTATAACTGAAGGAGATTACTTTATATTTACAGGCATTACTTTAGCAGTAAATAAAACTGCTAGAGCTAATATTGTAGAATATTTGAAAGCATTAAAAGATAAAGGTATCAAAATAGCATTTGACATTAACTATAGAGAATCGTTATGGACAGTTGATGAAGCTGTGTCAATAATTGAGAAAGTTTTACCGTACATCGATGTACTAATGTTTGGAAGAAAAGATGCAACAGATTTACTAAAAGTTAATAGTCATGAAGACAGCATAAAGAAATGCGCTGAAACTATTCAAGAAAAATACAACATACCTATAGTGGCATCAAGTAATAGAAGTGTTGAAAATGAAACTCTACAAGGATTGATAATGAAGAAAGGCTCTAAACCTGTAATGAGTAATAGTTATAAATACTACACATTAAATAGAATTGGAGCTGGTGATGCATTTTTAGCCGGAGTATTACATGGAATCATTAATAATTGGGACACTCAAGATTTAATTGAATATGCTACAAAATGTTCAGCGATACAACATACTACGCAAGGTGATGCACTTTTGATATCAGAGAAAAAAATATCGAATTTAACACAATATGCAGGCGGTTTAAATCGATAAAATTGAAAAATTCATAAATAAAGAGGAGGATTTTCATGGAATTATCATTTAGATGGTATGGTGAGTCTGATCCAGTGACTTTGGAAAATATTAAACAAATACCAGATATGAGACAAATTGTTACTGCAATTTATGACATACCTGTGGGAGAAGTTTGGTCAGATGAAAAGATAAAAGAACTAAAAAAGGCTATTGAGAATAAGGGGCTTAAATTTGAAGTTGTTGAAAGTTTGCCGGTTAGTGAAGAGATTAAATTAGGGACAAATAAACGTGATGAACACATTGATAATTATAAACAATCGTTAAGAAATTTAGCAAAAAATGGCATTAAAACTGTAACGTATAATTTTATGCCAGTCTTTGATTGGACTAGATCACAATTAGACTATCAGTTAGACGATGGCTCAAATACATTGATTTACGACCATGAAAAAGTTAAAGACATAGATCCAATTACTACACAAATGTCATTACCGGGATGGGACGAAAGTTATAGCAGAGAAGAGTTATCACATTTAGTTGAAACATATAGAAGCATGTCTGAAGATGAGCTTTGGGAGAACTTGAAATACTTCTTAGATGCTGTATTACCAACAGCTATTGAAGAAGATATTGATTTAGCTATACACCCGGATGATCCACCATGGGAAATCTTTGGTATTCCTAGAATTATAAAAAACGAAAAAAGTTATAAGAAATTAATTGAAATTAATGACAACTCACATAATGGCATTTGCTTTTGTACAGGATCTTTAGGTTCAACAGCAGAAAACAATTTACCTAAAATGATTGAACAATTTGGCGATTACATCCATTTTGTTCATATGAGAAACGTTAAGCGAGTTGGAGAAAAATCATTTATTGAAACAGGGCATTTAACAAAAAATGGCTCAATTGATATGAAAGAGATTGTCAAATCTCTTAAAAAGATTAACTTTAAAGGTACAATCCGTCCTGATCATGGTCGAATGATTTGGGGAGAAACTGGTAAAGCTGGTTATGGACTGTACGACAGAGCTTTAGGAGCAACATATATTAACGGATTAATTGAAGGGGTTGAGTCAATTGACTAAAGCTTTTTCTAATTTAAATATTGTTATAACTGGTGCTACTGGAGTTATTGGATCTACTTTTGCAAAAGGATTAGCAAAGAAAGGTGCTAAGATTGGCTTGCTAGGTAGAGATGAAACTAAAATCGAAAGATTGCAATCAGAAATAGATTCTGATAAAAAGCAAACAATAGTTTTAAAAGGCGATGTACTAGATAAAAAATCATTAATTAATGCTAAAGAGATTTTTAATAATAAATTTGGCAAAGTTGATGTATTATTAAATGTCGCAGGTGGAAATAGTCCTACTGCAACTACTGAAGATGAATTTTACGATAAGCAAAGCAAGAAAAACTTTTTTGACTTGGATGAAAAAGGTGTGGAACAAGTATTCAACCTTAATTATTTAGGGAGTTTCTTGCCGTCACAAGTATTTGGGGAAGACATCATTGGTTCTGAACTTGGAACAATTATTAATATCTCATCAATGAATGCATTCACGCCACTTACTAAAATACCAGCATACAGTGGGGCAAAAGCGTCTATTAATAATTTCACTCAATGGTTAGCAACTTACTTTGCTGGTCATATCAGGGTTAATGCAATTGCACCAGGTTTTTTTGAAACTAATCAAAATAAACAGTTATTGAGAAACCAAGATGGCAGTTATTCAGAAAGAGCAAATAAAATATTATCTCAGACGCCTATGGGAAGATTTGGTAATCCAGAAGATTTATTAGGAACTTTATATTGGCTGATAGATGACACTCAAAGTGGCTTTGTTACTGGAGTGGTTGTTCCTGTAGATGGTGGTTTCTCAAGTTATTCAGGTGTCTAATAAATATAAACGGATGGACTTAGTAATAAAAGAGTCCATCCGTTTTGTCTTATTTAAACGATAAAGATATTCTTAAACTGATTGTGTAACCATATTTGTACTAGTGTTTTAGTTTTAAATAGAACCTTTATTACAACGCTGTGATACCGCCATCAATCACAAATTCTGAACCTGTAGAATAAGATGCTTCATCAGAAGCTAAGAAACAAACAAGGTTAGAAACTTCTTCAGGTTGTGCAATACGGCGCATAGGAATAGATTTCTCAAAACGCTGTACGGCTTCTTTTACATCTTCTTGTTCTAACATTGGCGTTTGAATGACACCAGGGTGAACGGAATTAACTCGAATATTAAATGGTGACAAAGCGCTTGCGGCCGCTTTTGTCATACCTCTGACCGCAAATTTAGTGTCCGTATAGCCGATTGCACCGCCGACTAGTCCGTTCATAGAAGAAATATTAATAATAGCACCATTTTCTTGCTGCTTCATAACACGAGACACGGTTTTAATACCTAGAAATACTGAAACTTGGTTGATATTCACAATTTTCATATAGTCTTCTAATGAGAGTTCTTCAATAGATTGATTATAAGTAATACCTGCGTTATTCACTAAAACATCGATTTTATCCCACTGTTTTAATACCTGATCAACAACACGTTCCCAGTCTTCTTGTTTTGTGACATCATGTTTGATAAACAGGGCTTGTTCCCCTAAAGCTTCTGATGTTTTTTGTCCTTTTTCCTCATTGATATCTGTAATCACAACTTTAGCACCTTCTGCTATTGCTTTCTTGGCATGTACTTCTCCCATACCTTGAGCACCGCCTGTAATAATCATAACTTTGTCTGTAAGTCTTCCCGTATAGAACTTCCTTTCTGTATTATGTTCTCACTATAAGTGTAAACTTCTAACTTAGCGAGTTCTAATGAAAAGGTTTACATAATCAGGTTGATTCGGAGTCGAAATCTGTCTTAAAGGATTGAATTGCTGTGTCAATAAAACGTCTTGAAGCTTTAGTGAGTTTTCTGTTTTTAGGATAAGCAATAGCAACTGTATTATTGTATTCCTGAATATCGAGCTTGAAGTAATAGGCACTTTTATGAATATTATTGTTTTTAACACTTTCAGGTACAAGAGTAATACCTAAACCTTCACTTGCAAGTTTTAATGCGTTGTCGATACTCATGGTTTCCATAACAATATGCGGTTCAATGTTGTAAGTGTTAAAGAAATGATTCATGACTTTTCTTAATGTCATATCAGATTTCAACACGATAAACTTTTGATGATTTAAATCGCTGTAAGAAAATGAAAATTGATAATCTGGTGTTTTAATATTTTTGGTGAACATATAATCGTTTGGAATCAATAGGTAAATAGGTTCCTTATACAGTACTTCATAGTCGATATTTTCGTTATCAATGGGAAGAATTGTAAGGCTCAAATCAATTTCATGCTGTTCTAATAGTTTTTCGATTTGTTTTGCATTGTCTTCAATCAGCTTAACGTCGATACCCGGATTCATTTTGATGAATTTCGGCAAGATAGTATATAAATTATGGGATGCAAGTATCGGATTGACACCGATTTTAAGGCGTCCTCTCTTCAGGTTTGAAATCTCTTGGAGTTCACTCTCCATTTGATGGAAAAGCTGTTCCATTTGTTCGAGATAAGAGAGATAGCGTTCACCAGCATAAGTTAAAGTAATAGGTGTATTTGTGCGGTCGATCAGCTGCACGCCTGCTTCTTCTTCAATATCTTTAACAAACTTGCTTAAATAGGGCTGTGAAATAAAGAGTTGTTTTGCGGCATGAGAAATACTGCCATTTGCAGCAATCGCTTCTAAATATTGTTTTGCATTTTCTTTATACATACGACCACTTCCTAACCAATGATTGATGTCTACTATAACTAAATTGTTATAGATTTGATAGTTAAAAGCGTATTGTACAAATCAGCATACACAAGAGAGAATAGAGATGTAACGAAGACCCAATAACGTATTAACTCTCAGATAAATATAAAAATAAGGAGCATGGATTTATGAAGAAAAATGTAATTATTACAGGGGCAGCACAAGGTATCGGTTACGCTATTGCTAAAGCTTTTGATAGCGAAGGTTACCGTGTCTTTATATTAGATATGAGTCAGGAAAAAGCTAAAGAAGCGGCAGACAGCTTAAAAGAAGGTCACGCTTATACTGTAGATGTAACGAATGAAACACATGTCGAAAATGCAGTTAAAGATATTAATGCTAATTACGGCTCTATTGATGTGCTTGTTAATAATGCAGGTATTCAATATATTTCCGCAACAGAGGACTTCCCATTAGAACAATGGAATAAAGTACTGGGTGTCATTCAAACAGGCACATTCTTAATGACAAAACATGTATTGCCGTTTATGAAACAACAAAAACAAGGGCGTATCATTGTTATTTCATCTGCACATGGTGAAAATGCAGACCCATACAAATCAGCTTATGTCGCTTCAAAATTTGCTCAAATCGGCTTTACAAAATCTGTCGCATTAGAAACAGTTGATGACGGCATTACAGTCAATGCAGTCTTACCAGGACCTGTCCGCACTGCACTTATCGAAAATCAATTAGCAAAACTGGCTGAACAAGATCAATCTACAGAACAAGAAGCAATGGAAAAACACATTACAGGCAAAATGCCTATGAACCGTTTATTAGAACCAGAAGAAATTGCGGATACAGTTGTCTTTTTAGCTTCTGATAAAGCTTCTGCTATCACTGGAGAAACAATCAGTGTATCAGGCGGTATGAACGCATAATTGAGTTTATAAAAGGAGAAATGTATTGATGTCACAACTTATGGAACAACTTATAGGAACATGGAAATTAGTTAAATATCAAGATGTTGCTGAAGATGGAAGCATCTATTACCCATTTGGCGAAGATGCGACAGGATTTATTATGTATAACCCTGACGGCTATATGTCAGCGCAATTAATGAAACAAGGCAGACCTGCTTATGCTTCAGGCGACCTTCATAAAGGTACAACAGAAGAAATGGCAACAGCAGCTGAAGGCTATCTTGCTTATGCGGGCAACTTTGAAATAGACGAAGCACATTCAACCATATATCATACTATGTTAGTAAGTATGAATCCTACATGGTTAGGTGATACACAACCGCGTGAATTCTCACTTGAGGATGACATCCTAACTATCGTGAATGGTAACAACCGTAACCAAAAACTTGTGTGGCAACGTGTGAAGTAAATATAAAGTAAAACAGACTGTGTATCTCGATAAAAGGATACGCAGTCTGTTTTGATACATATTAAGCTTTTAACGCTTTATCTTTATAAATAGCATAGCGTCTGACTAATTCGATTGTCATCATCCAAACAATATGACCGAATAATTCTGATAGATGTTCATGGAAAGGTTGATCCCAAGGTGCAGGAACGGTTTGGATTAAAGGCATAAGTACAAGGTGGAAACCGATCCAAACGATGATACCGAAGACAGCACCATACCCTGCATAAATCCAACTGTATTTTTTCGCTAAGTAGATATAGATTAAAGCAATAACGATAGAGAAGCTATAATGTACGATAAAGCTGACCCAAGGCAGCATCTGTTCTGAAAATTGGTAAGTTTGATGTGTGAAATCAGGTGAGAAACCTAATTGTTGAAGCAGTTGTTGAGGCGGGTTGGTCGCATTACGCTCTGGTGTACGCGGCGGAAACATGACTTCCCATCCTAATTTAACAATCCCTGATAATAATCCAGCAATGACTGCTGTATAAATAAATTGCAAAGTGCTTTTGTTACGTGCTTGGTGCATGTAATCTCCTCCTTTTGAATAAGAGTATAATAACATGATTAGATTGTCAGAAATATAATAACTTATAATTATTTTGGAGAATTATGAATTTTATGTGAAATATTGTACTTTATCTAAGTATTAGGTATTTCTTATGAAATGGCTTACACTAAATGTAATAACATGAGGAGGCGGTTAGAATGATTGAAAGACAAATTAATTTAATTCAGCTGTTTGTGAATAATGCCAATCATTTTTTAACATCTGATGATGTTGCTGCCTTCTTAAACGCGTCTAACAGAACGATACGTAATGATATAAAGTATGTGAATGCGGTGTTTTTGAAAGACTTGATTGTGAGTGTGAAATCGAGAGGTTACCAATTAAATACTGAACTTTACAGCGTTGAAACAGTTGAAACAAAACTCAAAGCGTATACAGATAGAGATCATAAAATTCTTGTGACATTAGGTTATCAGCTGTTAATGAATGAAACGCAACTAACAACCCATCAATTAGAAAGCGACTACCATCTTTCAAAGAAGGAAGTTCTAGATTATATCAGCCGCATTCAAGCGTGGTGCGAAAAGTTTGATGTAGCTATCAAATTAAAGCCGCGCAAAGGCATTGAAGTAGTCGGAAGTCAGACTGACCTCAACAATGCCATTTTACATTTGAATCAGCTGTCTACACACAATCATCGTGTAGAAGCTTTGATTTTAAATGAACTGCCTAATGCACATGTACAAACCATCGCACAGATTATTAAAGACAATTTGAAGCTGTTTAAGATTAATACGTCAGATATCCAAATTGAACAATTGCTGATCCATTTGATTTTGATTATAAAGCGAAGAGGAAATGATGAATATTTAGGCGGTTTAAATCAAGAAGCTTTAACCATTGCCCAGCAAATTATCGAAGAGATCAACCATAAACTCAGCTACACACTTAATAAGCAAACCACTCAATTGTTTTCTTTCTTTATCAGTTATCACTTCAATAAGTTTGATTTAGGGGTTCAAAAACTGTTTATTGAAAGTTACATCAATCGAATGATAGAGCGTATGGAAGAGCGTATAGGTGTTTGTTTCACTCAAGACAAAATACTAAGAGAAAACTTATATTCTCATTTTGGACGTACGTATTTAAGAATTATGAAACAAGTCTATTTAAACAACCCGCTTACGAAAGAAATCAAAACCTTATATCCTTTTATTTTCAACGTACTTTACGACATCGGCCAACAGATGTCAGAAGATGCCGGGATAGAGCTTTCAGAAGACGAAATTGCATTTTTAACGATTCATTTTCAATCTTCTATAGACCGTAATGAACAAAATCATTTAAATGTCGTCATTGCTTGTTATTACGGTATTGGTATATCTCAACTGCTTGCGACAAAAGTATCAAAATTAAACGAGCACATTGTTGTCAAAGATACGATTAGATTAGAAGATATTGAACAATACGATTTCTCCGATATTGATTTGTTAATCACAACGCATGATATCAAAATCAAACATTTGCCCAAGGATGCAGAACTGCTTCAAGTATCACCGCTGCTCAGCGAAGATGATAAACATCAGTTGGAAAGGCTGACCGCTAAGAAGTTGAAACCTGCAATGAAAGCAGATGAAATAGCGGGTGTGAACTTCATAGTTGAAGCTGAGGGCGATACGCCGTTCAATATGGCTGAAATTTTTGAAAGGGCACAAATGATTCTAGGTGAGAATCATGCAGTTTTAGAAGGCTATATCGAAAGTGCTTTAGAACGTGAAAGAATGTCTTCCACATATATCGGTAATCAAATTTCTATTCCGCACGGGAATCCTGAAAAGGTGTTGAAGTCTCATGTACTGATATTCAAAAGCCAAAAAGGATTCTATTGGAAAGAACATCAAGTCAAAATGGTCTTCTTCTTAGCGACTACAAAAAATGATATTCAACTAACGAAACGCATCATTCAAACGATTGCACAGTTTGAAGAAAATACAATGGATGAATTACTTTATTTAGATGACCAGCCATTCAAAAACAAATTAATACAAATGATTCAAGGATAATTGCCGGTAGTAACGGTAATTATCTTTTTTTATGCCTCTTTGTTACCGCTTACAATCAAGGTAAGGAGTGTGATTCGGATGAAAATATTAGCAATTACGTCTTGTCCAAACGGTATTGCACACACATATATGGCGCAAGAAAAATTAGAACAAGCAGCCAAAGAAATGGGTGTAGAGATTAAAGTTGAAACACAAGGCGGCGTAGGTGCTGAAAACGTATTAACAGCTAAAGAAATAAAAGAAGCAGACGGTATTATTATCGCAGCTGACAGACAAGTAGACTTATCGCGTTTTAATGGAAAACGTTTGATTAACGAAAACGTAAGAGAAGGGATACATCATCCTAAACAATTAATTCAACGCATTATTGATCAAGATGCACGTATTTATCATCACGAAGGTGCTTCAGACGATGAAAGTTATGAAGAAGAAGAGAAGAAAAGCGGCGTGCAAATGGTTTATCAACACTTAATGAACGGTGTATCTTTCATGGTTCCGTTTATCGTTGTCGGCGGTTTGCTGATTGCAATTGCTTTAACACTTGGAGGAGAACCTTCCGCAAAAGGTTTAGTTATTCCAGATGATTCATTCTGGAAATCTATAGAAAAAATCGGGGGCTTATCATTCAGCTTTATGGTCCCTATCTTAGCAGGTTATATCGCCTATAGTATTGCGGATAAACCAGGGTTAGTTCCAGGTATGATCGGCGGTGCTATCGCAGCTGACGGAAGTTTCTACGGCAGTGAAGCAGGTGCAGGATTCTTAGGCGGTATCGTAGCCGGATTTATCGCAGGTTATGTAGCGAAATGGATTAAGAACGTCAAAGTGCCGAAAGCTATGGCACCGATTATGCCGATTATCATTATCCCGATTTTAGCTTCATTAGTGGTCGGTTTAATCTTCGTATTTATTATAGGTGCACCGATTTCTGGTGTATTCACAGCGTTAACAGGCTGGTTGAAAGGCATGCAAGGAGCCAATATTGTCCTTCTGGCATTGATTATCGGTGCAATGATTGCCTTTGATATGGGCGGCCCCGTCAACAAAGTTGCTTTCTTATTCGGTTCAGCATTAATTGCTGAAGGCAACTATGCAGTGATGGGTATGGTTGCGGTTGCAGTATGTACACCGCCAATCGGTTTAGGTTTAGCAACATTTATTCAAAAACGTAAATTCAATAACTCAGAACAAGAAATGGGTAAAGCCTCATTCACGATGGGTCTGTTCGGTATCACAGAAGGTGCTATTCCATTCGCAGCACAAGACCCGCTTCGTATCATCCCTGCCAACATGATCGGCGCTATGGTCGCTGCAGCTATCGCAGCTTTAGGCGGCGTAGGAGACAGAGTCGCACACGGCGGTCCTATTGTTGCAGTGTTAGGTGGCATTGAGCACGTATTATGGTTCTTCATTGCTGTCATTATCGGTAGTTTAATCACAACAGCAACTGTATTATTGTTCAAAAAAAATGCACCAGCGGCTGTACTTGATGGGGCAGGTGCAACAACAGAACTTTCTGATAATCAAGAGGCTCACACACAAACAGAGCCGGTACATGCAGACACAACTGCACAAGAAACAAAGGAAAACAGTGTTTTCCATAAAAGCTTAATCGAATTAACAAACAGTGAAATGAAACGTGATGATGTGATTGATCGATTAATCACAGAACTGAAAAATCAAAATTATGTTGAAGACTTTGATTCAGTTAAAACATCAGTATTAAAACGTGAATCTGAATCTACAACAGCTATTGGTATGAATGTCGCAATTCCGCACGCGAAATCAGATGCAGTGAAACAACCTGTAGTCGCAGTATTACAAAACAAACACGGTGTGAACTGGAAAAGTCTGGACGGCACATTGCCTAAGATTGTGTTCTTAATCGTCGTACCGAATAACAGTAACGATACACATCTTAAGTTATTACAAAGACTTTCTAAAACACTTATGGACGACGCAACACGAGACAGATTGATTAATGCAGATACGAAAGATGAAATCTACGACATTTTAAAAGCAATATAAAGGATGATAACGTATGGCACTATTTTTAAAACCAGTATTTCAAGAACGCATTTGGGGCGGTTCGGCTTTAACACAATTTAATTACGATATTCCAAATGATTTAACAGGCGAATGTTGGGCAATTTCAGCTTTGCCGCATGGATCAAATGAAATTGAAAATGGTCCGCACCAAGGTAAAACGTTAGAACAAGTATGGGAAGAAGATAAAGCATTGTTCGGTAATGACAAAAGAAATAAATTCCCGTTACTGACAAAAATATTAGATGCAAATGATAAATTATCTGTACAAGTACATCCTGATGATGCTTATGCACAAGCACATGGAGAAGGTTACGGTAAGACTGAATGTTGGTATATTTTAGACGCAAAAGAAGATGCAGAAATTATTTACGGTGTGAATACAGATAACCAAGAAGAGCTGGAACGCATGATTGATAATAAAGCATTTGATGCTTTGTTCCATAAAGTAAAAGTAAAACCAGGCGACTTTTTCTATGTCCCTGCAGGTACCGTTCATGCTATCGGATCAGGTATTATGATACTTGAAACGCAACAATCATCAGATACAACATATCGTATCTATGATTATGATCGTAAAGATAAAAACGGCAATACACGTGAATTACACTTAGAACAAAGTAAAGCTGTCATTGATGTTAAACAAACTAATCCTAATACAACGCCGAAACATGAAACACGTAATGGACAAGCCTATACACAATTTGTTTCAAACACATTCTTCACCGTTGAGAAATGGGATATTGAAGGTGAGTTAACATTTGAAAAGCCTTACGAGTACTGCTTGGTCTCTGTGATTGAGGGAAGCGGAGAGGTTATTATAGACGGAGAAACAAACCATATAGAAAAAGGCACACACTTTATCATTACCTCAGAAGATTTAGATATTACTTTTAAAGGTGACATGAGTTTAATAGTAAGTCATCCATGATTGAATCAAAATAAATAGGAGCCAAAGTGTATAAAAACGCTTTGGCTCTAATTCATTCTATATAGCAGAGATTATGATTTATTTTTTTAAATATAATAAGTTTTAAGTCCAAGACATAGTTATGATTATGGAAACATTGCTGAAGATTTTGTATTTAATAGAACAAAATTGCCTGTTGTGAGAGAATAAAGAAAATTAATAGCATGGGGTGGAATTATGAAAAAATTATGGAGTGAAAAATTGGGTGCTCTTCCTAGAATTCCAAGAGCAAAAACAGAGTTAGGTTATTTGGATACATTAAAAATAATTTTTAACGCTATTGAAAAAAATAGGCCCAGTAATGAAGTCATTAGGATAACAGGCAGTGACACTGATCATACTTTAGATCATTATATTAATATTTTGAAAAGTTACAAATTAATATATTTAAATGAAAAAAGTGAAGTTAAGATTTGTAAAGTATTAGAAAATTGGAAAGAACCAAAGTTTGATGAAAAAGTAGGAAAGTTTCTATACGAAAACATCAAATATATATCAGAAATGCTATTTTTCCTTAATACTCCTAAAAAGACAAAAGAAATTTTAGAAGATGCAAATGCTAATTATAATTTTACGTGGAAACAAACAGGGCAAGTACATGAGAGAATCGCATGGCTTACAGATTTAGGGCTTATAAATTCTATGAGTTTTAAGCAACAGTATGAAATAAGTAAAAAAGGAAGTCAATTTTTAAAAGTTCATCCCCCCACTCCGCCGATTGATATAAAAAAGTTTGTTTTAGATAAGACTCAAGACGAAAAAAGTATAGATTTAAGTGAATGGATACTGAATATTAATTTGAAAGATAACCATGAAAAAAAGTATACACTAGGGTATGTACCTGGTGGTAAAAGCAATACTATTCCTCTTATTATTAGTGTATTAGAATTTTCTACAGAAATTATCGATTATGATAATCTATATCAATTACTTAAAAGAAAAACTGATACAAAAAAATCATCAATAAATGGATTTTTAACTTTCATGACAAATCTCGGCTTGTTAGATCGCGTTGGGGAGAAAGTATATAAAACAACTGAAACCGGAATGAAATTTTATGAAACGGATACTCCAGAAATAGCTCTGTTATTTTTGTTGCAAAAAAATTATCGATATATTTTAGAAATTCTATTTGAGTTGAACAATGAACCTAAAACTTCCAATGAATTAGCGGTTGCTGGTTTAACAAAATATGGAATGTCCAGCGACAATAAAGACAGAATTAATGAGCGTTTATCATTACTAAGAATCGCACAATTGATAATAAATGATAAGGGTAAATCAATCAAACTTTCGAAAAGGGGAGAAAATTTGTTGAAAGTATTAGTTGAAAAGGTTGATTTTCAACTAAATAATGAAATAAGTGAACAAACGAAAGTTGAAGAAAAAGGTACTGAAAATTATTTGGGTATCATAGAAGAAACAAGGTTAGCATCAGTGAATTCAGCGAAACCACATCACTTTGAGGAAATGCTGGAAAAAATGTTTGAAATGTTAGGTTTTAAAACTAAACTAGAAGCAAAACCAGGAACAACTGACATAGTTTTAACAGCTCCTACTGTACCTACTTTTGCGTATAAGGTCGCGATAGAAGCAAAAACGAATAGAGATGGAAAAATAACTGATAAAATGATTAATTTTGATGCTCTTTTAGAGCATAAAGAAAAACATAAAACAGATTATATAGCGATTGTAGGAAAAACGTTTTATGGAGAAAGGGTATTTAGATATGCTGAAAATCACCATATTTTGTTAATCGATATTAATGATTTAGAAG
The DNA here is from genome assembly GCF_003344575.1 of Staphylococcus sp. EZ-P03. Lineage (NCBI taxonomy): Bacteria > Bacillati > Bacillota > Bacilli > Caryophanales > Staphylococcaceae > Staphylococcus > Staphylococcus sp. EZ-P03. The sequence continues at coordinate 87,505 of NZ_QPMO01000022.1, forward strand.
AATTAGTTAAAAAGCATCAAAAGTATCCACTACAAGCGTTAGAATATAAAAAATTATTTAATCAAAAAGGGAAAGTGAATATAAGTGTTTTAGATGATATTTATATGAGCATGAAAAGAAGAAAGGTCCTTTTTCAATTAATTTTACAGGCTTTGATTCAAAACAGTGATGATGATTTTACAGAAGGTTTTTTAACTGAAAGAGAAATATATATATGTATAAAGGAAGATGAATTATTCAAAGAAGCTCCAGTTACAAAGCAAGAAGTAAGAGATATGTTGAGTTTATTGTCTAATCCATTAATTGGTTGTATCGGTACAGAAGGAAAAGGTTACTATGCAAAAGGATCTTTAGAAGATGCACAATTAAAATTTGGTTTCTACTATTCAGCAACTTTAATTTAATCTAACTAATAAATTAGGAGAACTTTATCAATCAAATGATAAAAACAACTCTTGTACTTATTTGCCAAGACAGTACAGAAGTTATAGAACTATTAAGGTTCGTTAAAGTTTCACAACTACCATTTGTGAGCCTTTAATTCAGAGCTTAGTAAGCTTCCGACTTACTAGGCTCTTTTAATATATTGTTATATAAGTTTTGCACAATGTAATTTAAACGTAAAAGAGTGCTTTATAAGGGATTAATGAAATTATTTGTAACATTTGTAATATTATTGTAATCTGAGGATGAGAGGTTATCAAAATACGAGGAGTGTTAATCATGAAAAAGGTGATTATAGCGACAGGAGTAACTTTGACAACCGTACTTGGCGCAAGCCTAGCATCCCCGATTGACGTTGGTTCTCAAGCAGCATATGCCGAAAGTGAACAACCTTATTATAACTACACGGGTTATGCAAGTAATGACTCAAGCTTCATTTTGGATCCGAATTTTAAGAGAGCTATTGAACACGATAATGTAACGTTCAATGGACACAAAATTGATTTCAGCGAAGTCCCTGCTGGTAATTTAACTTCTACAATGGTTTATGACCAAGTGTTATTTATTAAGAAAGATTCAGGTAAAGTAGTATCTGCAGAATTCCCAGGCCATAGCATCACAAAATCACAAATTGAAGAGGTATACGGTCCGCCTACTCATTTCAAAACGGGTGATGCTGTAACTCAAAAAGACTCAGGCACTATGTTCTATAATTTAGCCGGACGCTATATTGCATTTGATGTACATGAAGGTCAGCTGACAAATGTTTATCTTAACCCGCAATATTATTTAATTGAATAATTTATCGGACGTTCGCACATAGATTAAGCGCCTCTCAAATGTTAAGTGAGATAAGAAGTATGCTTGTTGCTTCTTATCTTGCTTCTTTATTTGTCTATAGGCTTTAAAGTGCATTAAATATGCGTTTGCTCAATGCGTTAAGTTTCTTTAATCCCATATATGTTGATAGAATTGAAGTGTGTTATTAAGAACATTGAATAATTTTTTGTTTATGTTGGTAAGAGAGAGATGGAGGGATTATATGAGCAAAAAATTTATTAACGCAACTATTTACAAGCATGATGATGCTTCTGAAATTTTAGTAGAGAATGGCAAGTTCGCCGCAATCGGTAAAGACTTAGGAGAAGCGGATGAAGTGATTGACTTGAAAGGACGTTTAGTATTACCGCCTTATGTTGATTCACACTTGCATTTAGATTACTACTTTATTGGACAAGATCCTAAAATCAAAAATGAATCAGGTACGTTATTTGAAGCGATTGATTTATGGAATGATTATAAAAAAGGTACAACTAAAGAAGAAATGAAAGAACGTATGCGTAAAGCTATCAATGATGTCGCAAGTTACGGTACACAATATATCCGTGCACAAACGGACTGTACAGACCCGAACTTAACAGGCATTAAAGCTGCGATTGAAATCAGAGATGAATTAAAAGACAATATTACAATTCAAGTAGTCGCATTCCCGCAAAACGGTATGTATTCATTCGAAGAAGACGGCAAAACAGGCCGCGACTTAGTAGAAGAAGCGCTGCAGCTTGGCGCAGACTGTGTCGGAGGTATTCCGCATAATGAGTGGAGTCCTGAAGACGGAGCGGAATCAGTAAAAGAAATTGTTCGTTTAGCGGTTAAGTATGACAAACTCATTGACGTACACTGTGATGAAACAGATGATGCAGAAGCACGCTACCTTGAACAATTGAACGCAGAAGCAATGAAACAAGGTTATGGTCCATACACTACTGCTTCACATACATGCTCATTCGGTTCAGCAGATGATGCATATGCATTCAGAATGATGGGCTTATTCCGTCAATCTGGCTTAAACTTTGTATCATGCCCGACAGAAAACTTATTCTTGCAAGGACGTCAAGATACGTATCCTAAACGCCGCGGTTTAACACGCGTGAAAGAATTTGTAGATAATGATATCAACGTTGCTTTCGGACAAGATTCAATTGTGGACTTATGGTATCCGGCAGGTTCAGGCAACCTTATGAATATCTTAGACAATGGTCTGCATGCGACACAATTAATGCGCGAACAAGACTTCCCGCGCAACTTTGACCTTATCACTTACAATGGTGCGCAATTAATGCGTATTGAAGATGAATATGGTCTAGATGAAGGCAAACCAGCGAACTTCATCGTCGTTGATGCGCCGACAGTATTTGAAGCACAAAGACGCCGTTCAGACTGCCTTGCTTCAGTACGTAATGGCGAATATCTCTTCAAGAGAGCTTTACCTGAATATGAAACTGAATTAGATGTTACACGTAAAACAAAATAAACATCGCTGATATAAAAATGAGTGGCACAGCATTGGTTTGTGTACTGCACCCCAAAAGTTGAACCTACAAAATTCAACTTTTGGGGTGTTTAATTATGAATAAAAGTTATAGTTTAGATTTCAAACTTA
>NZ_QPMO01000046.1:0-845 GCF_003344575.1 Staphylococcus sp. EZ-P03
GCTGTTGTTGTTACAGTAGTTTCAGTTGGTTCAGAAGTATTTCCAGCTGCGTCTGTTACTGTTGCTGTAACTTTATCGCCAGCTTTCAAGTCTGTACCTGCTGGTACATTCACTGTCCAGTTGCCGTCAGCGTCTACTGGCGCTTCTGCTGTTGTGCCGTCTGGGAATGTTACTGTTACTGTACCGTTTGGTTCGCCTGTGCCTGATACCACTGTGTCTGTATCTTTCACTGGGCTTACTACTGGTGCTTCTGGTGCTGTTTCATCAGTCACTGTGATTGTGAATGTTTCTTCTGTCACATTGCCTGCTTCGTCTTCTACTGTAACTGTTACTGGATATGTGCCTGGTGTTGTTGGCGTACCTTCAATTTGGCCAGTTTCAGGGTTGTATACCACACCTTCTGGCAAGCCTGTTACTTCAACGTTTGTAGTACTGTCATCAGTTACTACTACTGGAATTGGTGTGATAGCTTGATCTTCCGGTGTTGTTACATCATCGATTGGACCTACTACAGGTGCTGTTGTATCTGTTACAACGGCTGTGCCTGGTACTGAAACATTGCCTGCTTCATCTTTCACAGTTGCTGTGATTTCGTCGCCGGCTTTCAAACCTGTACCTGCTGGTACGTCCACTGTCCAGTTGCCGTCAGCGTCTACTGGCGCTTCTGCTGTTGTGCCGTCTGGGAACGTTACCGTTACTGTACCGTTTGGTTCGCCTGTACCTGATACCACTGTGTCTGCATCTGTCACTGGGCTTACTACAGGTGCTTCCGGTGCTGTTGCATCTGTTACTACTGTTGTTCCTGGTTCGGATACGTTGCCTGCTTCATCTTTTTCTGTTGCTTT
>NZ_QPMO01000047.1:0-1111 GCF_003344575.1 Staphylococcus sp. EZ-P03
CCATATCTCTTTTAAGTTCGATTTCTACACGCCATAAATGTTCAGACATAACTTCAGCATCTGCATTATCTTTACGTTCTTGCTTTTTATTATAAATTCTAATAAATCTATTACTATCTCTCACGCCAAAATATTTTGTTTCTGGCTTACCATTACGACCATAAAAAATAGTTTTCTTAACTGCTTTATCAGACATTGCATAGTAGTCACTCAAATCATCTTCAAAATCAAAGGCTAAATCTAATCTTGTAAAACCGTCATCTTCCATGTAGCTTATTATATTTTGTTTTAACCAAATCATTTCATCTCGTGTAAGTTTGTTTGGATTAAATTCAATACGCATATTACGTCTATCCCAACTATCTGCTTTCACTTTGTCATATTCAATATAAACTTTTTCTTGAAGTGCTTTAGCTTTAAACTTTGTTTGAAGAATATCCCAAAGTCTTATTTGGGGCTCTACACTCATAAATTTAGAAAGGGCTTGAGCGTTGTCTCGGTTGAGATTTCCAACGATCGTCATTGCATCAAAACTTAATTTTGGATCAGATATGCACACAGTATGTGCGTCCAACCGGCTATTAGAGTAGCCGGTTTTAGAAAAATTTAAGTTTTCGTTTTCTAAGCTTTGTTTTGCCTGAATTTCTTCTGCTTTTTTAATCATAAAAAAACAACTCCTTAATTTAATTTAAGAAGTCGCTCACCCGAATATATATCTTGAAGAATAAACTAATATCGTTTAATATCTAGATATACAAAAATTAATAAAACATAACTCTTTATATTTTATTTAGGTAAGTCGCATTCACAAACTTTGGCGAGGGAGTGAGCGACTTCTTTTTATTTTGTTATTAATATAACACTATCAAAAGACTTGGTCTAATCAGATCAGGTCTTTTTTTATTTAAGCATTTGTATTATCTGGTAAACAGTTAAAACTACTAAAACACCAAGTACATACTTACTTGCTATAAAATTCTCAAAAGCTTCTCTAAATTTCATTTCTTCAACTCCTTTTATTGCTTTATTCCAATTGCTTTATTGACGTTGAGCCTCGGAACCCTTAACAATCCCAAAACTTGTCGAATGGTCGGCTTAATAGCTCACGCTA
>NZ_QPMO01000014.1:0-22082 GCF_003344575.1 Staphylococcus sp. EZ-P03
TAGGCACTTTAAATTATAGAGGCAATTGCGCTTTTTGTGTATCAAAAAAGGCGGGAAGTTTTACCTTCCCACCATAAAAGATGAAGAACCTAAAAATAAGCATTCCTGAAAAAACAGGAATGCTTATTTATTATGAACGACGCGGCTTCAACATCATCGTTCCTCTCATCACACTGATGATTTGATTGTGTTCATCTACAATATTGATATTCCATACTTGCGTTGATTTTCCGCCATGGATAATTTTGGCAATCGCATAGACATAACCTTCTGTCGCTGAGCGAATATGGTTCGTATTCATTTCTAATCCTACTGGGATGACCTTATTCGTATCTACCATATGTGCAGCACCTACAGAACATGCTGTCTCTCCTAGAGCCATAGAAGCACCGCCATGGAGATAACCAAAAGGCTGTTTCACTTTATCCGTCACCGGCATTTGCACTTTCGCATATCCTTCTGAGACTTCTAAAATTTCCATTTCTAAGACTTCGAGTAAATTCGTCATTCCATCCGCTCCCCTGCATGTGTATTAACTTTATAATACCATAGCTGCAATCGTACCAAAGACCATTAACGGAATATTATAGAATAAGAAGTTCGGAATACAGGTGTCTCTGATGTGATCGTGCTGACCATCTACATTTAAACCGGCTGTCGGTCCTAATGTTGAATCGCTGGCTGGCGAACCAGAATCGCCTAATGCACCTGCTGTACCGATTAAGGCAATCAATGCCATCGTACTCATACCCATTTGTTCTCCTAATGGAATGAAAAGTGCTGCGATAATCGGAATCGTCGCAAATGATGATCCGATACCTAATGTCACGATTAATCCAATGACATACATCAAGATGATTGCGATTAATTTGTGATCGCCTGTTACAGAAGCAATACTTTCTACTAAGCCTTTCACATCGCCTGTCGCATTCATAATACCCGCAAAACCGTTGGCTGTTAAAATAACAACACCGATGTAAGCCATGATTTTAATACCTTCTGTAAACTCTCTATCTAGTTCAATCCATTTGAATGAACGAGATATGAAGAAGACCATCACACCTGCAAGCGCACCGAAAATCATAGATTCTGTAAATGTTTGTACTAAGAATGTCGCTAAGATTGCGACAATCGTTACGCCTAATACGTAAGGTTTCAATTCTTTCGGCGCATTTTCGATATTCTCTTGATCTCTATTATATTTACGAGGTTTTCTGTAATAAAACAGACCTAAAATCAAACCGACAATATAACCCATTGATGGAATCAGCAATGATTTCCATACCATATCAAATTCAATTTGGTGATGTGCTTTTGTAAAGCCTGTTTGAATGATTTGGTGATAAATTTGTCCAAATCCGTATGGGAGTAACAGATAAGGGAAACATAATCCAAATCCAATGACTAAACCGATTTGTCTTCTATCGATATTCAATTCATTAAACAAGCTGAGTAATGGTGGAATAACAATTGGAATAAATGCAATATGTACAGGAATCAAGTTCTGACTGCTCATACTTAATAGTAATAACGCGACAATTAAAATGACTTTGATTGTCGAACGAGATACTTTTGTATTCTCAGCTTTAATCATATTGATGATTTTGCCGACTAAATAATCTGTAATGCCGCTATATGAAATTAATGCCGCAAAGCCCCCAAGCAAAGCATAGCTCAGTGCGACTTCTGCACCATCTACTATATTTTCTGAAAATACTTTGATAATTTTCTCCACTGACATTCCTGCCACTAAACCGCCAACTAAACCGCTGACAAACAGACTTAATACAACATTGAGTCTGAATAAACATAAAATAATCATTAATAAAACCGCGATGACTACTGCATTTAACATTTGTGTTACTCCTTTACTACGTTATCGAACTAAAGCGTTATGTTAGTATGATAACAGTCTGCTACTTTGTTGTCAATATCACAATCCAATCTTATCTGATTTATTCTGCTCCTAAATTAAACAACGTTAAATTGATCTTTTTTAATAACCAGCGAGAACAATAGAATGGTTAAAAGGAAGTCTCTTCCTGTTATTAAAAAGACCCACCCTTGTTGGTTGTTTAATACCATACCAAAGAAAACAAAAGATAAAGGTGTCATCGATTGCGAGATAGAGTTGCATAAACCGAATACTCTGCCCTTAAACTGATCATCTATTACCTTTTGCATGAAAATCATTGTAGGGACATTGAAAATCGGCAATGAAATACCGACTAATGTCATTACTGTTAGAATCACAATAAATGAGAAAGTATTGCTTTGAATATTCAACAAATAAAGACCTAAACCAATGATAGTTAACGCCATGATGGATAATGAAATCTGCATTGAACCTTTAAGTGCTTGTTTGATTGGAAATATAGAAAGCACAATCATCATCAGCATCATCGCAAATGTAAAACTGGATTCAACGAATCCAAATTGCGGTGCAGATAGTTTCAAAGATTGAATCGAGATAATCGGCATTCCTACCGCAATACAGTTAGCTAAAAAGTTAAAAACCGTCATAAATATGATTACCGATAATATGAAACGTTTGCTTAATAGATAATGAAAGCCTTCTTTAAAATCAAACCAAAAATTTTGTTCGTTGCGTGAAAGCGTCGCCTTCAACGGTATGAAATAAATAATCACAATCGCTGAGAGTTCTGTCAAAACATTGAATAATGCTAGTTTTTCGATTGAGACAAAAGTGATCAACACCCCGCCTAAAATCGGCGCAATGATACTTATCCCCTTGCCGATGGATTGAAAAAGGGATATGAATCTTTCAATACTATCCTCTGCGATTTGCTGAATATTGGCTGAGATGATATTGCTGATGGCACCATCTGTTAGGTTTAAAATAATTCCTAAAATAAGAATATAGTAGAAAAAGGAGTGATAAATAAAGACAAATAATACTAAGCTGACAATATTAACAATTTGCGCTGCAGTAATTAAGCGTTTATTGTTCATTGTATCGGTAAATGTTCCGAATAATGGTGCACTGATTATTGTAGATAATGTCACAACCGCTAAATATATACTGAAGAAAGCAGTATTATCTGTATGTTTTAAAATGAAGAAGCTGCACGCAAAGCTGAAAATTTGCGAACCAAATGAAGCAATAACGTCGAAAATAATTAAATTAACCGCATTTTTCGGCAAATGAACCACCTGCTGACTAAAAGTTTAGTTAGCGTTTATTATAATAAAATATCAGAATATTCTCAATGTTAATTGTATAAAAAATGAGTCAAAACCATGTCTTGTTGATTTCGACTCAGAATCATTTATTTTCTTAACCAATCGATAATACTTTGAATCAAGAAACCTGTAGGGCCTTTCGGACCATTATAACTTGCTTTTGAAGTCGTTGCCGGTCCTGCAATATCAAAATGCAAGTGCGGAATCGAGTTGCTGAAATGCATAATAAATGCGGCCGCAAACAATGCTTTGCCCATGCCGTTGGTATGGTTGACTAAATCAGCAACTTCACTGTTTTTAATTAATGATTGTTCTGTTGCTGTCACTGGCAATTCATATGTCCATTCGCCATTTTGCTGTGTAATGGCTGTGATTTCATTCAACGGTGCTTCAGCGTTATTTTTAAAGACAGCTGCTTTATCAAAGCCGAGTGCCGCAATTGCAGCGCCTGTTAAGGTCGCAAAGTCTAAAATGACTTTCGGACGATGCTGTGCTGCTTGGAAGACAGCATCTCCTAACACTAAACGTCCTTCTGCATCAGTATTCAGTACTTCTACTGTTTCGCCGCTCATAGCTGTGAAGACATCATCTGGTTTCATCGCTTTGCCGTTAATCATATTTTCTGCAGAAGCAATAATACCTACAATGTTGACAGGCAATGCTAAACGATGTGCCGCTTCAATCATCCCTACAACATTCGCAGCGCCGCACATATCGAATTTCATTTCCTGCATGCCTGGTTTAGATTTAATAGAATAACCGCCTGAATCATAAGTGATACCTTTCCCTACTAAAGCAATAGGTGCCGCATTCGCATCTGTTGCGCCGTTATACGTTAATGTGATTAAACGCGGGCCGTTATCTGACCCTTTGCCTACTGCATGAATCAAACCGAAACCTTCTGCTTGCAGCGTTTGTGCATCTTTAACATCCACTTCGACAGCTGTTTCTTCAAAGTGTGCTGTGACTAAGTCCGCAAAGTATTCAGGTGTTAATATATTCGGCGGGATATTACTTAAATCTCTCGCAATTTTAATACCTTCGCCGATCACTTCTCCATCTTTGATTGCTGTAATTTCATCTGCACCTGCTTCATGCAGTCTCAAACTTAGATGGTAGGGTACTTTCTTATCGGATTTATAATTATCAAAGACATACAGTGATTTCTTGCCTTGCAGACCAAATAATTCTGCCATTTCAGTTTTTTCAATCGCTTTTGAATCGAATGTTGAAAACAAAATATCTGCGTTGTTGACATGTGCTTGTTTGAAATACTGCAGTAAGTTTCCGTAAACTTTCGCTGCTTGAATACGATCCAAGTTTTTAAGATTGCCTAACCCGACAGTAATCAATCGAACACGAATCTCTCCGCTTTCAAAGAATGTAGCACTGACTTTGCCGACTTCACTGCTGATAAGATGACGCTGTTTATATGTATCTAAAGCATCAGTTAAGTCTTCCCCTTGAATAGATACTGATCCAAGCTGATTTAAATGATCTGGCAAACCTACGACTAATGTGTCACTGGATAATTGATTTTGTTCATCAAATGTAATTTGTATTGGCATACAAATCCTCCTTCATTATAAAAAAGAGGTTGGTAACCCTGTTGTATCAACAGTTTTGCCAACCTCTTAAAGTCTATTTTTTAGCCGGCTCTTACTTATTCAGCCGAAATATGGTTAATATTAAAATTTACCTTTTTTGAATGCTAAGCCGATACCGCCGATTTTGAAGATAGAACGTGTATCGATAACTTTTTTCATGAATGCAGCTTTTTTGCCTGCGATGTTTCTGCCGTATACAACACCAATACCATCGTTAGCACCTAATGAGCAAACAGTTCCGCGGTTTACGAAGTTGAATGGCTCTTTAGGTTGACCATTTAAGATGTTTTTGATGTTTTGTGCAACGTTTTCACCTTGTTGCATAGCAATTTGTGCTGTTGTCGGTAATGGACGTTCTTCGCCTTCAGGAATGTAAGCAGAAACGTCACCGATAACGAATGTTTCTTCGTGTCCAGGTGCAGTTAAGTCTTGGTTAACTACTAAACGGCCGCGTTTAACACCGTCGAATGATTCTTCCATTAATTTGCTTCCGCGAACACCAGCAGCCCATACTGAAGTGTTAGCTTCTAATTGTTGCTCTTCGTCTCCCACTTTAACTACGAAGCCTTTTTCGTTCGCACCAACGATTGGTGTACCGATTTTGAATTCAACACCGCGTTCTTCTAAGAAGTTTACAGCGTGGTTCACTAATTCGTCGTCGAACATTGGAAGCATTTTTGGTGCAGCTTCTACACAAGTGATTTTAACTTTGTCGCGGTCTACACCATATTTATTTGATAATTCATCAACACGTTCAGTTAATTCACCTAAGAATTCGATACCAGTGAAGCCTGCGCCGCCTACTAAGAATGCAAGATCTTTAGGATCTTTTTCTTTTGAAGATGCATAGTTCGCAAATTTATCTTCGATGTGACGAGATAATTCACGTGCAGTATGGATATTTTCGATTTGGTAAGCATGTTCTAACATACCTTTGATACCGAATGTTTCACTGATAAAGCCTAAACCTACAACTAAAACGTCGTAGTTGAAACGACCATTGTTTGTTTCAACAACTTTAGCTGTCGGATCGATTTTTGTTACTTCTGCTTTAAGGAATTTTACTTTGTTTTGATCTACAACACTTTCAACCGGATAGATAATATCTTCATAGTTTACAGTACCTGCTGATGCTTCATGTAAAAGTACTGATTCATAGTGATATTCATCTCTGTTGATTAAAGTGATTTCAGCTTCGTCAGCTGGTAAAATCTTTTGTAATTTTGTAACAGTTTGCAATCCTGCATAACCTGCCCCTAAAACAAGAACTTTTTTTGTTTCAGCCATTTTATTCACCTATGCTTTCTTAAATAATTTTATTAGTATACGCTATCTTAATATATACCCCATTTGATTGAAAAAAATGCCAATTAAAGACAAATGCCATTCCTCTTAATTCTATAATTATCTAAACATTTTTTCAAGGCAATACTAAGAAAACCGCAGATAATTTCAGAATTTACTGATTGTCCGATAACACTATTATGGACATAGTTTAATCTATTTTTAAAGTAAAAACATATTTAAACCAAAAAAAGAGCTGAGGTCATATCCCCCAACTCTTCATCTCATGCTATTTGTGATGTCTTAGCAATCTTCAGGCTGGCCGGCAACTTTAGCAGTTCTGAATGAGCTGCCGCAACCGCAAGATGCAATCGCATTCGGGTTGTCGATTTGGAAACCGCCGCCCATTAATGATTGTTTAAAGTCTATTGTTGTACCTTCTAATACAGGTTTATCGTATTTATCTACTAATACTTTAAGACCATAGAATTCAATGATTTCATCATTCTCTCCAGGTGCTTCTTCAGCTGACATACCGTAAGTCAAACCTGTACAGCCGCCGCCGTTTACTTTGATTTTTAAATAACCGTCCGGCATATCATTGCTTTCTAACATACTTTTAACTTCGTATGCTGCTGCTTCTGTCATATTTACTGTAGACATATCTTATTCCTCCTTAAGAAACTACTCGTTCGAAACTAGAAAATCCAAGTTTCTTCTATATGCTTATAAATATTTTGTAATAAGTCGTCTGGCGATTCACCTTCAACAATATCACCATTCACTAATGCATACAAGCCGCTTGAACAAACCCCGCAATTTTGCAGGCATCCGTATTCTAATACGTCTACCCCTGGATCTTGTTCCAGCTGGTTATATACATAGTCTCCGCCTTTTGCCATATTTGAAATGCAAAATTCTACTATTGGATTCATAATGCACCTCTTGTTATTTTTGAGTCATACAATTATAACATACCTGGTTCAATTTCTCTTGGGTTTCGTATGAATTTTTCTCAATCGAAACATTGTTTGTATGCAACATCAAAAAAGATTATAATAAATGAAAGCATATTTTTAGAATTAACATCTAAAATGACGCTGGTTACAATTTAACATATCTTCCAGTCATCAAGCAGTGATACAGCGTTATATAAATCTTGATTAGAGGGGTTATCGGAATGAAGAATTTAGTAATGTTAGGTGGCGGTTACGGCAACATGCGTATTTTATCGCATATCTTGCCTGATGATTTACCTGAGGACTACACTATCACTTTGATTGATCGTATGCCTTATCATGGTTTGAAACCAGAATATTATGCGTTAGCAGCTGGCACAAAATCAGATAAAGATGTACGATTAAGTTTTCCGGAATCTGAGAAGCTTAACATCGTTTACGGTGAAATTTCGTCTATTGATTTAGATGAACAAATCATCTCAGTGGGTGACACAAAAGTAGATTATGATGAACTTATTATCGGACTTGGGTGCGAAGATAAGTATCATAACGTACCAGGGGCAGAAGAATACACATACAGTATCCAGACTTTATCTAAATCGCGTAAAACGTATCATACGATTAACGAATTGCCATCGGGGGCTAAAGTGGCAATTGTCGGCGCGGGTTTAAGCGGGATTGAACTTGCCAGTGAATTACGCGAGAGTCGTTCAGATTTAGACATCAAACTGTATGATCGCGGCGAACGTATTTTAGCACGTTTCCCAGAAAAATTAAGTCGCTTTATTGAAAAATGGTTCCATAAACATAATGTGACTGTCGTACCGAATTCCAATATCGACAAAGTCGAACCAGGTTATATTTACAACCACGGCGATCCTGAAGAAGTCGATATCGTAGTTTGGACTGCAGGTATTCAACCTGTTTCAGTTGTCCGCAACTTGCCGGTAGATGTCAGTAAAAACGGTGCAGTGATTATCAACCAATATCACCAAGTACCAACCTACCGCAATGTCTATGTTGTGGGTGATTGTGCCAACTTGCCGCATGCGCCGAGTGCACAATTAGCTGAAGTTCAAGGCGACCAAATTGCCGATGTCTTGAAGAAACAATGGAAAGGCGAAGCATTGCCTGACAAAATGGACGAACTTAAAGTTCAAGGTTTCCTAGGTTCATTAGGAGACAAACAAGGCTTTGCTTATGTCATGGACAGACCTTTAACAGGCCGCATTGCTTCTATCTTGAAATCGGGTGTTTTATGGTTATACAAATATCATAACGGTTAAAACAGAGGATAAGAAAAGCTCGAGCACTGATATTCAGTACTCGAGCTTTTTTAATGCCTCACACAATTTTAAGCTTGCGCAAAGTGTTCATCTATAAATCGTGTGATTTGTTTTAATTGTACATAGCCGTCTGCCACATACATATCATTCATTGTGACTAATGGATAGAACAATTCGTCATTTTCGATTTGTTCAATATACTGTTGGTCGTGATCTGTTAAATTCTCTGTATCCTTCTGGAAATCGATATATGTGTACTCAAAGTTGATATCTGGATATTTGCGCTTTAATAAAGCTTGAAGCCAGTCATACGTGTCTCTAGATGTAGGTGCGTTCACACAACTTGCACACACCACATCTGCCCCATAAACTACTACACTAACTTTAGTCATTTGGTTCCCCTCCATAGATTTTTTTCTCTAAGTCTATTATAATAAATAAACAAGCAAAAAATGAAATTATATACTTGGAAGGAGATATATCCATGCCAACTGAAAATACAACTATGTTTGATCAAGTCGCAGTGGTCATTGAACGTTTACGTCCATTCTTATTAAGAGATGGCGGAGATTGTACATTAATCGATGTAGAAGACGGTATTGTTAAGTTACAACTTCATGGCGCATGCAGTTCATGCCCAAGCTCAACTATTACACTAAAAGCAGGTATTGAACGTGCATTACTTGAAGAAGTACCTGGTGTCGTTGAAGTAGAACAAGTCTTCTAATTCATTTAAATAAATCGTCTTACGATGTAAGCACAGCCTGTAAATCCAGCTGTGCTTTTTTATTTTGTATAGATTTTAATGATATAACCTAACAAGTCTGCTGCACCTTGTTTGCCAACTAAGTCATCATAATATGCTCTGAATCGATCATCTGCAGTATAGAGCTCAGCCATAGCACGATGGTAGTCCGTATTATACTGACCGCTCATCAATTTCAACCATTGACGATGTGCATTAAATACAACTTTTGCTTCTGAATAGTTCAAGTCATCTTGTTCTAATAAATGATTCAGCTTTTCTTGAATAATTTGCTCTTGCTGTTGTGCATGTTTATATTCTAATTGCGAGAGATGACTATAGTGGTGCTCCGCCTCTTTTAATACGGATTCTCCATAACGTTCAATCACTTCTTTCCCGTATAGTTCCCGATTTTCATCTACTTTCTTTTGTTTAAAAACCTCAAACTTTTCTTTATCCGGCATAATTTTTCCCTCCTGTTCTAATTCATTTATCCAATCAATTAAAGCTTGTAACTCTTGTTGTTGCTCTAGCAACTGTACCTTTTGATCCGTTAAAAGTTGCATAGTATGCTTACCTTCTTTAAGTAATTGCTGAATCTTTGATAGTGGCATTTCTAACCGGCGCAATAACATAATCACGGACAATACATCTAAATCCTCTGACAAATAAACTCTATAATCATTCTCCTTTAACCTGCGTGCTTTGAACAAATTAATTTCATCATAATATCTTAAGGTGCGTGGACTTAAACCAGTCAATTCAGCCAATTCACTTACTGTATATTGCATGTTTCTCACCTCCTGCATACCACTATAAGGATTGACGTAACGTAAAGGTCAAGCATATCTACCCATTATTTTCAATCTGAAAATGCATAAAAAAACACAAATGATATTAACATACCATTTGTGTTTATATGCATTACTTTTCTTTCATATGATGTGCGACATGCTCATCAATATAAACCCAGCCTTTCCAGCCGATATGAACTGCATCTGTAATAACATATGGTTCATAGTCTTTATCTGTCATGTCATAAATCTTACCGCCGTTTTCAGTAACGGTTTTGTTGATTTTTTTATAAACTGGTTCACGTTTTTCAATATCTACACCAATATGATCGTACCATTTACCGTTGGCTGGGATACTGATATATTCCACATCAGCCCCTGCTTCTCGCATAGTGTCGACTAATAGTTTCAAGTCGCTGAATTCTGGTGAGTTGATATTAAATTCATAATCACGATTGATTTTACGTTTGTTCGCTTTGATTAATTTCCAATATTTATCACGGATTTTGAATTCATTGGATTGAGAATGCGCTTTGCCGTATTGCGTTGCGACATCTCTCATTTCTGACCATGAGGCCTTTTCATCTGTTACAGGTTTTACATGTTCTAACGGAACATCTTTAAAATTCGCTAAGCTTTTAATCGCTTCGATTTTTACTAATTGATTTTCTTTGAAGTTAGAAATGTAATTCCCATCCGTTTTGCCTTTATTTTCTACTGTTGTTCTTAAAAAGTCTTTGTTGTGGACGTGTTTGAATTGCAGTAAACGTTTTGCATAACGCTGTTTCAATTCATTGCTCATATTTTTTTGGTGGAACAATTGGTTAATTTGGTTTTGAGATACACGTGCATCAAAATTTTGATTTGTTAACCCATGGTTTGTAAACCATTGCGGTGAAATAATAAAAGCAAATTTCTTTCCTTTTAATTCATCATAATTCGATGCAAGCTCAATACCATTTACCAAGTCTGTATTCCCACCTGTACCAATTAAGAAAGGTTGGTGAGATGCATTATGTTTGTTTAATGCGACAGCTGGATTAAAAGGATCATCTTTTTCTAATTCGCTTGATCCGTAAATCGGATAATATTTATCATTATGATTGAACAAGCGTTCTTGAATCAAAGTACCTTTTAATACTTGGTCTGTTAAAGACATGCGGTTTTCTGCTAGTGTCTTTTGATTAACAAGACCTGTAAACCAGCTGGATGGCAGCAATACAAATATAATAAAGATTGCGCCGCTGATGAATATCGGCAAAAACGGTTTTAATTTTGAACTCATCTAAGTTCTTCTAAAGCTTCAACAATTTTATTCGGAGTCGCCCACTCATCACGATCAAAGTCCATAATAGATACTTCAATATCTAATTTGTTTTGAATTTCTAATAGTAATCCTACTGTTTGGAAAGAGTCGATAATGCCTTCTTCAAAAATCTCTACGTCTGGATTTTCTTTCACGATATCGTTCTCTGCTACTTCTGCTAATAAGTCTAATACTTGGTCTCTAAATTCCATAATATTGTTAAGTCTCCTTTATAATTAAATCAATTTGCCTGAAAAGATTAAGAATCCGAATGTGACAAAGTGGAATGTAATAATAACGCTGAGTGCGGTTGTGAACTTGTTATCAAAACGCGGCGGATGTGTTTTGCGCCATCGCTCATAATAGCCATAGCCGATAAAACCTGCCGCATGATAAAGTCCATATACAATGTAATAAATTTCTATTCCGTGCCAAATACCCATGATAAAGAAGTTTATAAAGAAAGCAACATTTGACATCGCAAATTGGCTTTTTAATAATTTCTTTTTAGACATGAAGAATAAAGATCTCATATAAATACAATCACGGAACCAAAATGATAAAGTCATGTGCCATCTGTTCCAGAAGTCTTTAATGTTCTTCGCTTTGAACGGCTGGTTGAAGTTAGGCGGCGTTTTAATACCGTAAATATAGCTGAATGCTATCGCAAACAAACTATAGCCTGCAAAATCAAAGAACAAATACATACTATAGGCATACATGTACAACCAATAATTTGTAAAGCCGTGTAAATTCGCTTGAAGCGGTGTCACACCGTATTGGTTCACAAAATACGCAATAATATATTTGTAAAGGAATCCGAGCATTATCATATGCACTGCTTTTAAAATCAAGCCGCGGTATTCATCTTTCGTCGGTACCTTTTTATCATCTTTAACAAATCGTTTGTAGCGGTCAATCGGCCCTGATGAAATAGTTGGGAAGAAAGAAATGAATTGGAAGACTTTGCCCCATTTGATTTCTTTGATTGAACCGTCTCTGATTTCCATGATTAACTGCACACTTTTGAATGTAACATAAGAGATTCCTAAGAAACCTACAAATTGAATCAGTTTATGCTCATGGAATTGAATTTGCTGACCGCCAAGCCATGTACTTGTTAAGACTTTAACAATTGCTAAAGGCAAGATGGATAAGGCCATCACGATAAAGAATTTCAAGAATGTATTCTTTTTAGGACGTGAATGGTAATACCACATAATCAGCAAGGCTTGCCATAATACATAGATAACAAAACTAATCAGCTGAATACTTAAATACTTTTGTCCGAACAAGTTGAGCTTGTCAGAAGAAAAGATAAGCACAATCATAATTGCAGTACTTATACCATTATAGATATAGCTTCGCTTACCTAAGAAACCTAAAATAATAACAGGTATAAGAATAATAAATGCAATTAGAAAGAAACTAAACGTACCATAAGGAATCATTAATTAATTTCCTCAGCAATTTTCTTACGGTCTAGTTTTCCGTTGTTCGTTAACGGCAATTGATCCATCCATACAAATTTTCTTGGAATCATGTATTCGGGTAAGCTGGATTTTAATGCTTGTTTTATATCGTGCGAAAGCTGCGCACTGTCTTCAACTGTTTGTGCCGGTACAACTGCACCGATTAATTGAGTGACTTTTCCGTTTTTATAAACCGGTACAACGACCGCTTCTCTCACTAAATCAGATTGACGCAGCACTGATTCGATTTCTTCGAGTTCCATACGATAACCGTTCATTTTGATTTGGAAGTCGATTCGTCCTTGGATGAACCAATGATGATGTTCGAATTTAGCTTTGTCTCCGGAACGATACACACGTTGTCCGTCTGTTTCGCTGAAGACTGCTTGGTTTTTCTCTTCATTTTTCAAATAGCCTGCACTGACACTATTCCCTGCAATCAGCAACTCGCCTTCTTCTGTAGTTGATAGTGTCGTACCTGGTCGTGCTTGTCCGACAGGAAGCGGATTGAAACGTTCTAGTACGGATTCTGTAATTTGTACACTTGTCACCGCTACGGTAGCTTCCGTCGGTCCGTAAGTATTGTAAATCACAGATGAAGGGAAACGCTGTGCTAATGCTTTAGCTGTACGGTGCGGCAAGATTTCTCCGCAGAAGAAAAACTCTTTCAAACTTGGATATTGTTTTTCATCTAATGTTGGTAAAAGCAGACACATTTCGATAAATGATGGTGTTGAAACCCATACATTAATCGGTGTAGCTTGCAGCATATCATTAAGCAGTTTAGGCTTCTTAATCATATCCTTATCTACTAAGTTCAAAGTTCCGCCTGTGACAAGCGATGGATAAACGGCCATTACAGACAAGTCGAATGAAAACGGTGCTTGGTTCAGCCATTCCAATCCTTCTCCGAATTGATTGAGCGATTTCATCCATTCCGCAAACTCTACTAAGCTGCCGTATTGAATTTGAACACCTTTAGGTTCGCCTGTAGAACCTGAAGTGAAAATCGTATATACGATATCTTCTGCTTTCATTCGAGGTTCAAACGCAATATTTTCAGCCTCATCCAGAGATGCTGTTGTTAATACTGTGCCTTGCTCGAATGCTAATTGATGGTTGGATACATCAAAGATAAATTCAGGCTGTGCTTTGTTGATAATCATTGCTGTACGATCATCTGGTACTGATGTGTCGATCGGCACATAGCCGCATCCCGCTTTAATACCTGCCAGCATACCCGCAATCATATAAGGCGACATATGACCATATAGTACGATGGGTGTCTTGCTGTCTTGTATCAATGATGCTAATTTGTTTGATAACTCATCCAACTGTTGATAAGTTAATGTTTCGTCTATATGTCTTACTGCTATAGTATCAGGTTGGTTTGTCGCAATACGTCTTAGTGCACTAATAATTTCTGTCATAACTATACTCCCTTAATTAGAATTCATTGTAAATAAAGTTGTTGTGTGTGTCTCCTGAGCCATATATCAGATACAATGTAATGAATATCGCTAAATAAAGAGCAGTCAATAAATATGGTTTTAATTTGTTAAAAGTTTCCGAAGTTGCTTTGGGTTCTTTTGATTTCATCTTACACCCCTCTTATCAGGTAGTTAATCTTTTTTACTTCGACTCAATCATTCCTGTCGAACGTCTTTCCCAATTCAACAAAAATATAATTCATTATAATCTTTTTCTCATGTATTTTCAATTGTATCCTTGAAAAATAAAGCATTATTTTACCGATTTCAAGCACCAACACAACTGTGTCAAACATAGCTGCATGCTTTTCATGTTTTTGCATTGATATTCATTCATGCGATTATCAATAAATTTTGAGCATTTACATTTTACTTCTATTCCTCTTGAAATACAATCTTTACTCACATAACATTATTGTAATACTTTTTACATCCCCTTAAATCATGCTTTGGACTTACACCTATTTACACAGAAAAATGCAGTTTTACCTACTGCTCATCAGTGTGTAAAACTGCATTCTCTCTTTTTTATTTATCAGTAACAGGCGTAATTGCAGGTTGTCCTTGCAACACTGATTTCACATTGTTGATTGATAACTGAATCATTCTGTCGCGTGTCACGACCGTCGCACTGCCGATATGAGGCAAGGCGATCACGTTTTTAAATTTAAGCAATGGATGATCTGCCGAAATCGGTTCATCTCTGAAAACATCAAGTCCTGCTCCGCCGATTTCGCCGTCTTCTAATGCTTGAATCAAATCTTCTTCAACGACAGTTGCTCCGCGTCCGATATTGATAAAGATTGCATCGTTGCGCATTTTTTTAAATGCTGCTGCGTTGAATTTTTCTTTAGTTTGCGGTGTTAATGGTGCTGTACAAACGACAAAGTCGCTGTTTTCAAGCAATTCATCAAATGATACATACAATACACCGAGTTCTTTTTCAGCTCTGCGGTGGCGGCTGCGGTTATGATACATCACATTAGCCTCAAAGCCTTTCAAGCGGCGGGCAAAAGCTTTGCCGATATCTCCCATACCGAAGATACCGATATTAGAGCCGTGCACATCTTTGCCTGCTAATAAATACGGTCCCCAGCTTTTCCATTCGCCGTCTTTAACATATTGTTCAGCTTCTACAATTCTGCGTGCTGTCGCAAGCATCAAAGTAAAGCCGAGTTCTGCAGTAGTCTCTGTCAAGACACCTGGTGTGTTGGTTACAGTCACACCTTTTTCTGCTGCTAAAGCAACATTGATATTGTCATAACCTACTGCCATATTGGCTACAATTTTCAAATGCGGCGCCGCTTCTAATGTTTCTTCATCTATTTTTTCGCTTAGCGTAATAAATGCTGCTTCCGCATCTTTGATTTCTTCTAAAAATCTATCGCGCGGCATCGGAACGAATTCTTCATCCCACATTTCTACATCCGCAAATTCTTTTAACTGTTGTACAAATTTGTCTGGTACTTTACGTGTCACTAACACTTTGGTCATCGTAACACCTACCCTTCTAAGTCTTTTAATACCTCATTCAAGTCTTTGAATGTGTACGTTGGTTGTGTTGGCTTCTCTGCGAGTTCTTCTTTGCTGGTTACACCTGTTTGTACATGAATCGTGTCGATCCCGGCATTAATACCTGACATGATATCTGTTTCGTATAAATCACCGACCATCGCAACGTCTTCTTTAGGTAATCGGATGACATCCATAGCCATATCCATGATAATCGGCTGCGGTTTGCCGATAAACGTCGGCTGTACTTTTGTCGACACGGAAATCACACTTGTGATCGCACCGTTGCCTGGCAAGAAGCCGCGTTCATTCGGAATTGAAATATCTTGGTTAGTCGAAATAAATTTCGCACCATTGCGCACACCAAGTGTTGCTTGTGAAAGCTTGTCGTAATTGACATGCGTATCTAAACCAACAACGACATAATCCACATGCGTGTCGTCTATAAGTGTTAAACCTTGATTCAACAGCGCTGTACGGATACCGCCTTCGCCGATTACATAAATCGACGCATGTTCGTTTTCTTTTTTAATATAGCTTGCTGTTGCTAAAGCAGAGGTAATCACTTCTTCTGGTTTCGCATCAATACCAAACTCAGCCAGTTTCTTCACAACATCCTCCGGCACCTTTGTAGAGTTGTTCGTCACATAAAGATGCGGGATGTTATTTTGATTTAGATAATCAATGAATTGTTTGGCACCGTCAATCGGATCAGCGCCTTTATACATTGTGCCATCTAAGTCAATCAGATAACCTTTGTATTGTTTCATCTATTTCTTATCTCCTTTTCCAAATGCTGTAACAGGTACATTTTCATTATTTAAGAAATTGACAACTTCATCAATGAAATTTCTGTAGTCTTCAAGCGAAGCATCAAATAACGGGATCAGATCATCTGTATCCAATTGATCATACTGATGTACAAAGCGTTTGCGTACATCTACAGTTTTATTTATACCCTGTTGTGTTTTTGCAGAAATCACTTTTTCTAATTCTAGAATATCGATCACATCTTTATAGTTTCCCGGATCTCTCAATACAAATGCATCAATCACCATGTTGCCGATATCTACTGAAGACTCTATGAGCATTTGTGCAATACGCTCAAATGCATAATGGTTCTCTTTATTTTCTGAATAATCTTCTGTTAATTTTTGTAAGTAATTCAGTTTATACGTCAATTTATCTTTATCAACAAAATACATATTCTTCATCTCCTCATCCTCTCAATCATATCACATCTTTGCAGTACAAATCATTTCTGTATATACTTGAGAAAACAACATGTACAAAGGAGTCAAAGAAATCATGATAGATATGTTTTTATACGATGATAACGAAGAAGCTGATGTACAATATGTAGGTATGGTCGGTGAAGAGAGCCGTTATGATTTAATGCTCTTTCAAACCAACCGTCATTACGGGAAAGTATTAGTCTTAAATATGCAGACGAATAAATTCGGCATCATTGGTCCGGATGATTTAGCAGAAGACGGCTATATCTCTTATATCTTAGGTGTCAGCGAAGCAGAAGGCGAAGAACTGACTGAATACTTGAAAGATGTTATCCCGAGCGGTACTTTCGACAGCGGGGAATATTAAAATAATTGTTTTAAACATACTAAAGGACAGCTGGTACTTCATCAGCTGTCCTTTTTCTTATGGTCATTCGGAAGACTCGGTGCTATTTTTACATCATGCAGCTTATCACTTTTTAGAGCGTCATCTTTATGCTGTGCATGTAATTTTTTTAATTCTCTTTCAGGTATGCGTCTTAAAATAAAATAGGCACATCCGAAATTACAGAACTCCAATAAATAGTCTTGTATTGTCGCAAAGCGTTTGCTGATTTCAACTTTTTTGTTGGAATCTTTGTAAAATCCTTTTAAGCGCAGCTGATCATAACCGAAATCGCCGACTACATAGTCATATTTATCTAATATCTCTGAATAGCGGTCCGCAAATTGTTCTTCATCAAAACAATCACGATACTCTTCTATCATTTCAAAATATTTATCTCCTGCTTTAATCATCTATGTCACCTAACAATTCTATTTTGATTGTTTCTTCTTTTTACTCAGTGTAGTACACAGTTTTAACGTGATGCATACTTTTTGCCTATGCACACGTAGGACTTATCTCACATTATACAACAAAATGGGTGTGAAACAACGAAAGAAGCGGACTGATGCAGTCCGCTTCCCCCTATTGTTATTCATTCATTTCTATTACGCTTCTGAAGTAGATTCGTTTAATTTTTCTTCACCGATACGTTGTCTTTCTTTTGCAGCTTCGTTTACTTGCTCATCTGCATGGTAAGAACTACGTACTAATGGTCCAGCTTGGCAATGTTTGAATCCTTTGTCCATTGCTACTTTTCGTAATTTGCCGAATTCTAATGGTGAATAGTATTTTTCAACTTTAAGGTGTTTGCGTGATGGTTGTAAATATTGACCGATTGTTAAGATATCAACATCTGCGGCACGCAAATCATCCATTGTTTCATGTAATTCTTCGATTGTTTCGCCTAAACCAACCATGATACTTGATTTAGTCGGAATATCTGGTTGTAATTCTTTAGAACGTTTCAAGAATTCTAGAGTACGATCATAAGTTGCACGCGCACGTACTCTTGGTGTTAAACGACGTACTGTTTCGATATTGTGGTTTAAGATATCAGGTTTTGATGCCATTAATGTTTCTAATGCATCATAGTCGCCGCCCATGTCTGACGGTAAAATTTCGATTGTCGTATATGGATTGCGTTCTCTTACTTTTCTTACAGTTTCAGCGTAAACATTTGAACCTGCATCACGTAAATCATCACGCGCAACCGCTGTGATAACAACGTGTTTTAAGTTCATCATTTCAACTGATTCTGCAACACGTTCTGGTTCACCTAAGTCTAATTCGTTCGGCAAGCCTGTTTTAACTGCACAGAAGCGGCAAGCACGTGTACAAACTGCACCTAAAATCATAAATGTAGCTGTACGGCGCTCACCCCAACATTCATGTATATTCGGACACTTTGCTTCTTCGCAAACAGTGTTTAAATTCTTTTCACGCATCATCTTTTTCAGACCAGTGTAGTTCTCGTTCGTGTTAAGCTTTATCTTCAACCAATCTGGTTTACGTAAAATTTCATCATTTTTAGTAGCCATAACAACACATACCCTCCTGTGTACTTATCTTCATACTATTATAACGAATTTATCAGAAAATGAAAACGCTATTACCTATAATTCATAATTCTAATAGTTTCTTTTTGAAAATATCTCTTAAAAACTCTGGCATCAAGTACTCTGTAGGCAGATTTTTGAACAGAGGAAAATAACGTCCGAACGTATACATATCTACTGTACCTAAAGTATAGACATGGTCATCTTCGATTTCTTTGCCTTGTACAAAGAAACGCGCTTCTGACTCGATATAGCCCATATTATACAAAATATAGCCCCCGAAAATATCTCCTCTGAATCCAAGCCCCTGTGCATGTTCATGCATATAAGCCTGCTCTTCAGCTGTTAAGATAACTTGTTTCAAATCTCTGCCTGTAATTTTGATTCTTACTAAATTAATCGGATGCGGCAGCATTTGATGAACATCAAACTCTGTCACTTTTGGCCCTTCAATACCTTTAACGACTAAACCGGCATTGATAATCGCACAATCCGCATGCGTAAATTCATACACACTTTCTGCAAGCAGATAACCGGTTTTCGTAATTACATCTGTTCTTCTCGGCAAGCTGACTGGATGATCAACGACCGGGTCGCTCATTAGTACTTTGCCTTCTTCTTTGAAGTGCGTCTCTACTTGCGGCAGTGTTTCAACAGGATGAATCACCGCTTCTTTATGTACAACTTTATGATTTTCGATTTCCAGAGTGACCTCGCCTAAAAAATGACCGTATTTTCCGGCCGCTGCCATCAGCACCCCGTTCTTCATTTCTCCGCGTTCGAAATAATGGTGCGTATGGCTGCCGAAAATTACATCGATTTGAGGCAATGCTTCGCATAATTTACGGTCAAAGAAGATACCGCAATGACTCATAACCATCAATACATCATACTGTCCTTCTTGCTTGTCGATTTCATCTTTAATCGCAGCCATCGGATCCGTTACTACCCAATCAAGCGCTCTGTAAAATGGTGTAAACGGTGCAGTTGCTGCGACAAATAAAATACGCGTACCTTCAATTTCTGTAATATAGCTCGATGTCAGATGATGCGGCAAGTTGCCCGCTTCATCAAACACGTTGCTGCAAGTCACCGCAAAATCTGCATCATGATATAAGGCGTTTAATGCTTCGTGCGAAATGGTCATGCCTTCATTATTGCCGATTGTCGCAATGTCGCAATGTGCTGCATTCAGCAGCTCAACATTCTTATGGCCAAGCGTTGCTTCTGTCACGGGTGCTGATAAATCAACATGGTCGCCGATATCGATATAAAGCGAAGGATGGTCTAATAACGGTCTGTGTTCTGCTAAATAAGCAGCAATTCGCTCATAGTCATGAAGGTGACTATGAATATCATTCGTATGATAAATCGTTAACTTCAAACTCGGACGCCTCCTCTATAGAAATGATTTGATAATAAGATATACCCCTAACAGCAGCATTACTGTTCTCAGCAATGCAACCACTGTGTTCGATTGCATAGATTGATTGAGTTTCACACCCAATTTCGCACCCAGATAACTTGAAATAACTAAGACGATTGCATAATGCCAAGCCACATGGCCTTGGAAAATATGTCCGATTGAACTCATGACACTTGAGAAGAAAATCATCATCATACTTGTACCTACTGCCACATGCGGCGGGAATCTGAATACAATCAGCATTAACGGTGTCATTAAAGCACCTCCGCCGATGCCGAATAAACCTGTTGTAATACCGATAAAGAATGTCGCAAAGAAAGCAAACACAGGCGGTACATGATAATGATAAAGTGTACCATCTTTATCTACATACGTTTTTTCATATTTTTTCTTTTCAAATACTTTAATCGGTTTAATTGCATGACGTACTAACAACAGCACAGCAACTAAAATCAGAAACAGTCCGAAATAAAGGTTGAATGAATCTAATGTTAAATAACGGCTGATAAAGGAACCGAGCAATGACCCCGGCAACAAGCCGAATAAGAAGACATAACCGTTTTTAACATCGACTTGCTTAGATTTTAAATACCCTAATGTTGAGGTTAAACCCGTCACAATTAGAATAATAGAAGAAGTTCCGATCGCAATTTGCGGTGTAATCCCATGCAGCATATCATGCTCCACTCCAAGATACACCATAGTCGGAACAATAATCAATCCGCCGCCGATTCCGACAATAGAACCGATAATTGCGGATAATGCCCCAATTAAAATGAGCAGTATAATACTCACCATATCCCATCACTTCCTAAAATAATTTCAATTGCTGCGGTGCTAGCCCTTCGTAATCAATCCCTAATATACGCTGGAATTCTTTTGCGTTGCCTGCAGCGTGACCGCCGGAGTTATTATTAAACACCACATATATGTTTTTGGCTTTGTGCTGAATAATACGTACTTTTTCAGCTAAGTCTTCCAGTTCCTTTGTTGAATAGTCGTATAAATAACGCACATCACGCCACGCTTCATCTGTCATGTCTTGTTTGGTCCAACCATGACGATTACGGCCATGATAACGTACAAATGCCGTTTCTGTCGTAATACGATTGATGAGCGGCGCTGAACCTTCGCCGACTTGCGGTTCATCTACGATCGCATGGATAAGCTGCTGCTCAGTTAAGAATTCTAATGTGTGTTCTTTCATGCCGTCTTTAAACCAAGTTTGATTTCTGAATTCAATACATACAGGGACATCTTTCAGTTGTGCTCTGACGTATCGAATATAATTAATGTTTTGTGTTTTGCAGTCAAACCATGGCGGAAATTGAACTAAGACCATCGCTAGTTTATCCGCTTCGATTAATGGCGCAATCATTAATTTAAAATCTTCAAATAAGCCTTCACGTGTGTCCGCAAAATCTTTATAGTCTGCGTGCAACGTGAGTGCTTGATGGATTTTAACGACGAATTTGAAGCGGTCTGGTGTTTCTTTAATCCATTTTCGGATATTGCGTTCAGGTTGAATCGCATAATACGATGCATCCAATTCTACCACTGGAAAATGACTCGCATACGTCTTTAATTTATCAGTTTTTCGACTTAGATCAGTATACAGGGAATCATGATCTCCCCAACCTGTCAGCCCTATCTCTATCATACTTAATCACCAGTTTCATTCTATCATATTTTAACGTACGACCTTATCTGAACGACCTTTCTCTCGAATCGAGTAGGAGAGTAATCATTAATTGAATACTCGTCCTCTCACACCACCGTGCGTACGGTTCCGTACACGGCGGTTCAATATCTTGCGTA
>NZ_QPMO01000048.1:0-735 GCF_003344575.1 Staphylococcus sp. EZ-P03
AAAGGATATTCTTCAAGAAAAATCGCTAAAGCTATTTGCAGAAGCCCATCAACTGTTTCTCGTGAATTAGCTAGAAACGCTTCCTCTGGAAGCTACAGCCCTACATATGCTCATAATAATTACAAGTGCAATAAGAAAAAATGCGGACGTAAATTATTATTAAAATCACAGATTTTATTTGATAAAGTGAAATTTTTATTTCTTAATCAACAGTGGTCACCTGAACAAATTGCGAACCGATTGAAAAGTGAAGGGTTTCACCTGGCTATTAGTTATAACACTATTTACCGTGCTATTTATTTAGGCCTATTTGATCCGCCTAAATTAAGTCACGGTAACCGTGGATGTATTAGATTGTTAAGGCATAGAGGTAAGACTAGACACACTAAAAGTCATCAAGAAAATAGAGGTAGAATTAGAATAAGTTATTCATTACATAATCGACCTCAAATCATTAATGATAGAGAACGAATCGGAGATTGGGAAGCCGTTACTGTTATGGGAAAAACTGGAAAATCTTGTCTTGTTACATTAGTAGATCGTAAAACCGGCTATTTACTTTGTGGTAAAGTACCTAAAAAGAAATCTGAGTTTGTGAAACAGAAAATCGTAGATTTACTTGGCACCTTACCAAACAATAAACGATTATCTATTACACCAGATAGAAGTAAAGAGTTTTCTAAACATCCAGAAATTACGTCAGAGTTAGATAACATTCCATTTTATTTTCTTGAT
>NZ_QPMO01000049.1:0-1341 GCF_003344575.1 Staphylococcus sp. EZ-P03
CACTTTCTGGGTAAATTACAAACGTCCAATTTCTAGTTCTTACATTACCTTGTGATGCTTTATTCACCATGATATAATTACCTCCGAATACAAGTTTATGCTGCCATAGCCACATGGCAGTATTTTTTTATCTATTTTTATGTTTTTTATCAAAATCTTGCAAAGCCAACGCAATTACCGCACTTTTTGAAACTCCTAAATATTTCGCCAATTCATCTAACTTTTCCGACATCTCATCTTTCAAAGTCACTTGCAATCTTTTACTCATAATTGTAACCACCTTTCAACTATTACAGTCAATAATACACAAAACAACATCATAATTCAATCGTTTATACACAAAAAGTGACCGTGAACAATGAACAACACTGGGGGGTCGTAGTACCCCAGTGTTGAAAACCTAAAGTCAAAACCCACCATATTATTACTTGTAATAGAATTTCCTTTTGACTTCACGATATCGAAAGTAATGATTTGGATTGGTTGTTAACTTGGATTAATCCAAGTTACAACTGCACCAATCGCCACTGAAGTGGCTATCATTATTTCTTTGTTCGTCAAAAGTATTTCTCCTATCACAAGTAATAATATGGTTTGGCAAGCTTCGTATTTGCTAGCCACTTCATTCGCTATCGCTCATTTCGTTCTGCAAATACCCTTGTTTGGGGGTAAACCCCCAATCCCCCTTTTTTGCTAAAGCAAAAAGCTAGCCATAATGGCTAGCTAATTCATTTGTTATCTTTTATTCTATGTCTTCTAGATTTTATAAACGTATTTATAGCAAAAGTACCATTATCAGCCAACAAAGGGAACCAATCATCAAATCTATGCTCCATAGCATAAATCCATAGTTCTTCGTATTCTCTTATATCATTTTCAACTATAAAAGAAGTCATTTCTTTAAACATCTCATATCTGCTTGCAGACGTCGGTTTTAACATCTCTAGAATATCTGCTCCACCATGAGCAATCATATCTTCACGATCATACTGATATTTCTCAGGATTATCCATATGCAACATATATCTAACAAGACCTTTAGCAGAACCACACCTTTGTGGAACAGTCGCATTTATTCTTTCAGTCAATTCTAATATCTGATTATAACTTTTAACCCCATCATACATAACCAATATATGCTTATGAGCCTTTTTTATCTCTCCATTTGGATTAGTATCCTTATCATGTAATGGAGATTCAACCCATTGTATATGTTCATCATCTAATATATCTCTCCAACCTTCAGAAACACTTTCTGGGTAAATTACAAACGTCCAATTTCTAGTTCTTACATTACCTTGTGATGCTTTATTCACCATGATATAATTACCTCCGAATACA
>NZ_QPMO01000050.1:0-1593 GCF_003344575.1 Staphylococcus sp. EZ-P03
TTTTATGGAGAGTTTGATCCTGGCTCAGGATGAACGCTGGCGGCGTGCCTAATACATGCAAGTCGAGCGAACAGACGAGGAGCTTGCTCCTCTGACGTTAGCGGCGGACGGGTGAGTAACACGTGGGTAACCTACCTATAAGACTGGAATAACTCCGGGAAACCGGGGCTAATGCCGGATAATACATGAAACCGCATGGTTTCATGATGAAAGACGGTCTTGCTGTCACTTATAGATGGACCCGCGGCGTATTAGCTAGTTGGTAAGGTAACGGCTTACCAAGGCAACGATACGTAGCCGACCTGAGAGGGTGATCGGCCACACTGGAACTGAGACACGGTCCAGACTCCTACGGGAGGCAGCAGTAGGGAATCTTCCGCAATGGGCGAAAGCCTGACGGAGCAACGCCGCGTGAGTGATGAAGGTCTTCGGATCGTAAAACTCTGTTATTAGGGAAGAACAAGGATGTAAGTAACTGTGCATCCCTTGACGGTACCTAATCAGAAAGCCACGGCTAACTACGTGCCAGCAGCCGCGGTAATACGTAGGTGGCAAGCGTTATCCGGAATTATTGGGCGTAAAGCGCGCGTAGGCGGTTTCTTAAGTCTGATGTGAAAGCCCACGGCTCAACCGTGGAGGGTCATTGGAAACTGGGAAACTTGAGTGCAGAAGAGGAAAGTGGAATTCCATGTGTAGCGGTGAAATGCGCAGAGATATGGAGGAACACCAGTGGCGAAGGCGACTTTCTGGTCTGCAACTGACGCTGATGTGCGAAAGCGTGGGGATCAAACAGGATTAGATACCCTGGTAGTCCACGCCGTAAACGATGAGTGCTAAGTGTTAGGGGGTTTCCGCCCCTTAGTGCTGCAGCTAACGCATTAAGCACTCCGCCTGGGGAGTACGGCCGCAAGGCTGAAACTCAAAGGAATTGACGGGGACCCGCACAAGCGGTGGAGCATGTGGTTTAATTCGAAGCAACGCGAAGAAACCTTACCAAATCTTGACATCCTTTGACAACTCTGGAGACAGAGCCTTCCCCTTCGGGGGACAAAGTGACAGGTGGTGCATGGTTGTCGTCAGCTCGTGTCGTGAGATGTTGGGTTAAGTCCCGCAACGAGCGCAACCCTTAAGCTTAGTTGCCAGCATTAAGTTGGGCACTCTAAGTTGACTGCCGGTGACAAACCGGAGGAAGGTGGGGATGACGTCAAATCATCATGCCCCTTATGATTTGGGCTACACACGTGCTACAATGGACGGTACAAAGGGCAGCGAACCCGCGAGGTCAAGCAAATCCCATAAAGCCGTTCTCAGTTCGGATTGTAGTCTGCAACTCGACTACATGAAGCTGGAATCGCTAGTAATCGTAGATCAGCATGCTACGGTGAATACGTTCCCGGGTCTTGTACACACCGCCCGTCACACCACGAGAGTTTGTAACACCCGAAGCCGGTGGAGTAACCTTTTAGGAACTAGCCGTCGAAGGTGGGACAAATGATTGGGGTGAAGTCGTAACAAGGTAGCCGTATCGGAAGGTGCGGCTGGATCACCTCCTTTCTAAGGATATATTCGGAACAGTTTCGCTAGAAACTGAAA
>NZ_QPMO01000051.1:0-3018 GCF_003344575.1 Staphylococcus sp. EZ-P03
TAGCGTGAGCTATTAAGCCGACCATTCGACAAGTTTTGGGATTGTTAAGGGTTCCGAGGCTCAACGTCAATAAAGCAATTGGAATAAAGCAACTTTGTTATTTATAATTATTTGATTGGAGGTGTGAATATGTTTTTTAAGTGTTCTATATGTGATGAAAAATTAAAGAGAGGTTATAAAACTTTAGCATGTGAGAATAACCATACTTTTGATATTGCAAAAGAGGGTTATTCGAATTTAATTTCAGGGCATAAAAAAAGTAAATACGATAAAAAATTGTTTATTGCTAGAAGAGAATTGAATGATAGTAGCAATTTGTATTCGATATTAATTTCAAAAATCATAGAAATTATTAAAAAATATGAGATTAAAACTAAAAATAATGTGATAGATGTTGGTACTGGTGAGGGTTATATTTTAAATGAAATTAGTAAAACATTTCTTGGTGAAAATGAATTCTTAGGTATAGACATTGCAAAAGAAGGTGTAAAAAAAGCAGCAAAATCATATAAAAATATAAATTGGTTGGTTGCTGATCTAGCTGATATACCAGTTATGAATGGGAATGTAGACTTTTTAATTAATGTGCTTAGCCCTTCTAATTATGATGAGTTTAAAAGAGTTCTAGATAAAGAGGGGAAATTGATAAAAATAATTCCTAATAGTGATTATTTAAAAGAAATAAGGAATATAGTCTTTAGTAATCATAAAAATAAGGATTATGATAATTCTGAGGTTATAGATTTATTTGAAGCTAATTTTAATAAAATTGAAATGATAGACATTAGTTATAAGGTTAAATTAAATAAAGAAGAATTGAATAAATTACTTGATATGACGCCTTTAACGTGGAATTTAAGTGACGTAGAAAAAGAAGGAATAATTAAGAAAAACTTAAGTGAAATTACGATGAGTTTTAAGGTTTTGGTTGGTGGTTTTAAAACGAGTTGAAAACGAGTTTCTTCTTGTCTTGATACTATATAGAAATAACTCAAAGATATAAAAAGTTGCTTTATCGTTGGTATGACAGTGTTTTTATGTATTTTTGTGCGTGAAAGAAAAAATTGACATAAAAAAGCTCCAGTAATATGATTAAGTTACGACGCTTAAATCAATACTGGAGGTCTTTTTATATGCAATATAATACTACTAAATGTATAGACGAAAATCAAGATAATAAAACATTAAAAGATATGACGAAAAGTGGGAAACAACGCCCATGGAGAGAAAAGAAGATAGATAATGTAAGTTATGCAGATATACTGGAAATCTTAAAAATTAAAAAGGCTTTTAACGTAAAACAATGTGGTAACGTCTTAGAATTCAAGCCAACTGATGAAGGTTATTTGAAATTACATAAGACATGGTTTTGTAAGTCAAAATTATGCCCAGTTTGTAATTGGAGGCGTGCTATGAAAAATAGTTATCAAGCTCAAAAAGTGATTGAAGAAGTGGTTAAAGAAAAGCCAACTGCTCGTTGGTTATTTCTTACTTTATCGACTAAAAATGCAATAGACGGTGACCACTTAGAACAAAGTTTAAAACACATGTCTAAGGCTTTTAATAAATTAAAGATGTATACAAAAGTTAAAAAGAATTTGGTGGGTTTTTTACGCTCAACTGAAGTAACAGTTAATAAAAATGACGGTAGTTATAATCAACATATGCACGTTTTATTGTGTGTTGAAAATGCGTATTTCAGAAAAAAAGAAAACTACATTACGCAAGTTGAATGGGTTGATTTATGGCAAAAAGCATTACAGGTTAATTATCGACCAGTAGCAAATATTAAAGCGATCAAACCAAATCAAAAAGGCGATAAAGATATTCAAGCAGCTATCAAAGAAACCTCTAAATATTCAGTTAAGTCATCTGATTTTTTAACTGATGATGACGAAAAAAATCAAGAAATCGTGAATGATTTGGAAAAAGGTTTATACCGAAAACGTATGTTGAGTTATGGTGGATTGCTTAAACAAAAACATAAAATTTTAAATTTAGACGATGCCGAAGATGGCAATTTGATTAATACAAGTGACGAAGATAAAACAACAGACGAAGAAGAAAAAGCACATTCAATTACGGCAATTTGGAATTTTGAAAAACAAAATTATTACTTAAAAGATTTGAAACGTTAGCTTAAAAGCTAGCGTTTTTTTTATGTCTTTTTGCCCCTGCGGGAACTATAGCGTTCAACCGGCATGGTTGCCCAATTTTCATGTTAATTTTTAAATTTGCATGTAACTGGGCAGTGTTTATTTTTTCTTGCCCATTTTGCTAACTTTTAAGTTTGCATATAAATGGGCAGTGTCTAAAAAATTCCCCACTGGTCATGAACAAAAAAATGAGCTAAACAATTTAACTTTTTAAGTTATATAAATTTTAGGGAGTTCCAATCAAATTAGAAAAATATATAAAAGAGCTATATCGTTTTTCTGGCTTATGTTTAAAAAGTACAAGTGATTGTATTTAAAATGACTTTAGCAATTTAAGTAATATGTCTTTTGAATACAAGTTAAATGTCAGAAAGATGTACCCTTATTTTGCTCATATTTGCGTTTTAAGAAACATATATAAATATACAGGTATAAAAATATATAAATATAGAGTTTGCTCTAAATACCCCCTTAAAATTCAAAATAAAGGCATTTAAAAATTAAGAAAATAAAAAAGCTACTAGCAAAAAACTAGTAGCTTAAATCTTAGTTAAATTTCTATGTAGTATTAATTTTTATATCTACGCCACAACGCCGATTCCTTAAAACTAAGATAAAAATTGACGAAGGTCGATTATGGTTTTTTACGCGTTCTTTTTAGAACGCATAAGTGCGCCCTTACGGGATTTAACTAGATTATAACGACGAAAAATAGACCTGTAAAGCAATAACAGGTGGGTCTACTTTGTCTACTGGGCAGACAAGAAAAGAACACGCATTTATGCCGAGAAAATTTATTGATGTTGAGAAGAACCCTTAACTAAACTTGCAGACGAATGTCGGCATAGCGTGAGCTATTAAG
>NZ_QPMO01000029.1:0-9225 GCF_003344575.1 Staphylococcus sp. EZ-P03
TACCCAGATGGTACAAAAGATCATGTTAATGTACCGGTAACAGTTGGCGAACAACCGCAAAATGAAAAGTACCAACCAGCAACAGGAGAAATTACAAAACCATTTGGTACACCAACAAGCGAAGCAGAAGTGAAAGGCAAAGTAAGTGTGCCGAACTTCCCAGCAGGGGGAACACAACCAACGTACACAGTGGACACAAGCAAATTACCTAACGGTCAAACGTCAGGAGAATTCCAAGTCCCAGTGACAGTCACTTATCCGGATAAAACAACAGATAAAGTGAATGTAAAAGTTACGGTAGGTCCGAAGGACTCAGATACGTACCAACCAACAACAGGTACAATTACGAAACCGTTTGGTCAAGCAGCGACACCGGAAGAAGTAAAAGGCAAAGTAAGTGTTCCAAACTTCCCTAAAACAGGTGCGCAACCAACGTACACAGTGGACACAACGAAAATCCCTAACGGTCAAACACCGGGTACAGTGAAAGTTCCAGTAACAGTCACATATCCGGACAAAACAACAGATACTGTAGAAGTCACAGTTATTACTGGACCTAAAGACAGTGAAACGTATGAACCAACAACAGGAGAAATCACTAAGCCGTTCGGAACTCCAACTACAGCTGAAGAAGTGAAAGGTAAAGTAAGTATTCCAAACTTCCCAGCAAATGGTCCTCAACCGACATTAACAGTGGATAATACGAAAGTTCCTAATGGTCAAACATCAGGTGAGTTCAATGTACCTGTAACAGTAACTTACCCAGATGGCACTACTGATCAAGTGAATGTAAAAGTTACAGTTGGCAAACAACCTGATAAAGATAAATACAATCCTGTAGGCGGAACAATCGAAAAACCATTTGGCACACCAACAAGTGCAGATGAAGTCAAAGGTAAAGTAACAGTGCCTGGATTCCCTAAAGAAGGTCCTCAACCAACAGTTACAGTAGATAAACCTAATGAATTACCTAATGGTGAAACAACAGGCGTATTTAATGTACCTGTAACAGTAACTTATCCAGATGGTACGAGTGAAAAAACAAATGTTAAAGTCGCAGTAGGCAAACAAGCGGATAATGCAAAATACGAACCAACAACAGGAGAAATTGAAAAACCTTATGGCGGACATACAACAGTTAACGAAGTTATAGGAAAAGTTTCAGTTCCTGATTATCCAGCATCAGGTGAACAACCTGTATTTACTGTGGACACAACTAAAATTCCTGACGGACAAACATCAGGAGAATTCCAAGTTCCAGTAACAGTGACATATCCTGATAAAACAACGGATACAGTCAATGTCAAAGTAACAGTAGGTCCAAAAGACTCTGATACGTACCAACCAGTAGCTGGCGAAATCACAAAACCATTCGGTACACCGACAACAGTCGATGAAGTGAAAGCGAAAGTGACTGTACCAAATTATCCAACAGATAAAGGTACACCAGTGGTAACAGTAGATGATCCTACTAAAGTTCCAAATGGTCAAACAAGCGGAGAATTCGATGTACCAGTAACAGTGACATATCCTGACGGCACAACTGATAAAGCAACAGTTAAAGTTACAGTAGGTAACCAAGCGGATAACGCGAAATATGAACCGACAACAGGTGAAATCACAAAACCATTTGGTACACCGACAACTGCCGATGAAGTGAAAGGCAAAGTAACAGTGCCAGACTTCCCAGCAGATAAAGGTACACCAGTGGTAACAGTGGATGATCCGACAAATGTTCCGGATGGCCAAACTGAAGGTGTATTCGATGTACCAGTAACAGTGACATACCCAGACGGCACAACAGACAAAGTAACAGTTAAAGTCACAGTAGGTAATCAAGCAGATAATGCAAAATATGATCCGACTGCCGGAGAAATCACAAAACCATTTGGTACACCGACAACAGTTGAAGAAGTGAAAGGCAAAGTAACAGTACCAGGCTTCCCAACAACAGGTGATCAACCTGTAGTGACAGTGGATGAAACAAAAGTACCAGACGGTCAAACGTCAGGAGAATTCCAAGTCCCAGTGACAGTCACTTACCCAGACAAAACAACAGACACTGTTAATGTCAAAGTGACAGTAGGACCAAAAGATTCTACAACTTATGAACCAACAGTGGAAAATATTACTAAACCTTACGGTACACCGACAACAGTTGAAGAAGTGAAAGGCAAAGTAACAGTACCAGACTTCCCAGCAGATAAAGGTACACCAGTAGTGACAGTAGATGATCCTACTAAAGTTCCAAATGGCGAAACAACAGGTGTGTTTGATGTACCAGTGACAGTCACATACCCAGATGGCACAACAGACAAAGTAACAGTTAAAGTTACAGTTGGCGATCAAGCAGATAACGCAAAATATGAACCGACAACAGGTGAAATTACAAAACCATTTGGTACACCAACAACAGCCGATGAAGTGAAAGGTAAAGTAAGTGTTCCAGACTTCCCTAAAGAAGGTACACAACCAACATTGTCTGTAGATGAAAGTAAAATTCCTAATGGTCAAACACCAGGTTCAGTAGATGTACCAGTAACAGTGACATATCCAGACGGCACAACTGATGTTGTAAATGTCAAAGTTACAACAGGTGAACAACCACAAAATGAAAAATATGAGCCAACATTTGAAAATATCACAAAACCATATGGTACACCGACAACTGCCGATGAAGTGAAAGGCAAAGTAACAGTACCAGACTTCCCAGCAGATAAAGGTACACCAGTAGTGACAGTAGATGACCCTACTAAAGTTCCAAATGGTGAAACAACAGGTGTGTTTGATGTACCAGTAACAGTGACATATCCAGATGGTACAACTGACAAAGTAACAGTTAAAGTTACAGTCGGCGATCAAGCAGATAATGCGAAATATGATCCGAAAGCCGGAGAAATTACAAAACCATACGGTCAACCTACAACAACGGATGAAGTAAAAGGTAAAATAACAGTTCCAGGCTATCCAGAAAATGCTCAACCATATGTAGTGACAGTAGATGAAACAAAAGTTCCAGACGGTCAAACAAGTGGTGAATTCGAAGTACCGGCAACAGTGACTTACCCAGATAAAACAACTGATACAGTCAATGTCAAAGTAACGGTAGGACCAAAAGATTCAGATACGTACCAACCAACAGCTGGCGAAATCACAAAACCATTTGGCACACCTACAACAGCTGATGAAGTAAAAGCAAAAGTCACAGTACCAAACTTCCCAGCAGATAAAGGCACACCAGTGGTAACAGTAGACAACCCATCACAATTACCTGATGGAAATACTGAAGGTACAACACCAGTAGATGTGACAGTGACATATCCGGATGGTACAAAAGATCACGTAACAGTAAATGTTACAGTAGGTAATCAAGCGGATAATGCGAAATACGAACCAACAACAGGAGAAATCACAAAACCTTATGGCACACCAACAACAGTTGATGAAGTAAAAGGCAAAGTAACAGTACCAAACTTCCCAACAACAGGTGATCAACCTGTAGTGACAGTAGATGAAACAAAAGTTCCAGATGGTCAAACAAGTGGAGAATTCGAAGTACCGGCAACAGTGACTTACACAGATAAAACAACTGATACAGTCAATGTCAAAGTAACAGTAGGTCCAAAAGACTCTGATACGTACCAACCAGTAGCTGGTGAAATCATAAAACCATTTGGTACACCAACAACAGCTGATGAAGTAAAAGCAAAAGTCACAGTACCAAACTTCCCATCAGATAAAGGTACACCAGTAGTGACAGTAGATGACCCTACTAAAGTTCCAAATGGTGAAACAACAGGTGTGTTTGATGTTCCAGTTACAGTGACATATCCAGACGGTTCAACTGACAAAGTAACTGTCAAAGTTACAGTTGGCGAACAAGCAGATAATGCAAAATATGAACCAACAACAGGAGAAATTACAAAACCATTCGGTACACCAACAACAATTGAAGAAGTAAAAGGTAAAGTAACAGTACCAGACTTCCCAACAACAGGTGACCAACCAGTAGTAACAGTGGATGAAACAAAAGTTCCAGACGGTCAAACAAGTGGAGAATTCGAAGTTCCAGTAACAGTGACTTACCCAGACAAAACAACTGACACAGTCAATGTCAAAGTAACGGTAGGACCAAAAGATTCTACAACTTATGAACCAACAGTAGAAAACATCACAAAACCATTTGGTACACCAACAACAGTTGAAGAAGTAAAAGGTAAAGTCACAGTACCAAACTTCCCATCAGATAAAGGTACACCAGTAGTGACAGTAGATGACCCTACTAAAGTTCCAAATGGTGAAACAACAGGTGTGTTTGAAGTTCCAGTAACAGTGACATATCCAGATGGTACAACTGACAAAGTAACAGTTAAAGTTACAGTTGGCGAACAAGCAGATAATGCAAAATATGAGCCAACAACAGGAGAAATTACAAAACCATTCGGTACACCAACAACAGTTGAAGAAGTAAAAGGCAAAGTAACAGTGCCAAACTTCCCAACAACAGGTGACCAACCAGTAGTAACAGTATATGAAACAAAAGTTCCAGATGGTCAAACAAGTGGAGAATTTGAAGTTCCAGTAACAGTGACTTACCCAGATAAAACAACAGACACTGTTAATGTCAAAGTGACAGTAGGACCAAAAGATTCAGAAACGTACCAACCAACAGCTGGAGAAATAACAAAACCTTATGGCACACCAACAACAGTTGAAGAAGTGAAAGGTAAAGTAACAGTGCCAAACTTCCCAGCAGATAAAGGCACACCAGTGGTAACAGTGGATGATCCATCACAATTACCTGATGGCAATACTGAAGGTACAACACCAGTAAATGTAACAGTGACATATCCAGATGGCACAAAAGACCATGTAACAGTAAATGTGACAGTGGGCAAACAACCGGATAATACGAAATATGAACCTACTACTGAAAAAGTAGAAAAACCATATGGTACACCTACAACTGCAGAAGATGTGGTATCAAAAGTAACGGTTCCAGGTTTCCCTAAAGAAGGTCAACAACCAACAGTAACAGTAGATGATCCGACTAAATTACCAAAAGGTGACCAACCTGGCACATACGATGTTCCAGTAACAGTCACTTACCCAGACGGCACAACTGATAAAGTAACAGTGAAAGTAACAGTTGGAGAACAACCGCAAAATGATAAATATGATCCAAGAGCAGGAGAAATTATTAAACATTTCGGTACACCAACAACAGTTGATGAAGTAAAAGATAAAGTGACAGTTCCAGGCTATCCAAAAGACGGTCAACCATATGTAGTAACAGTGGACGAATCTAAAATCCCTAATGGTCAAGTTTCAGGAGAGTTCGAAGTACCAGCTACAGTAACATATCCTGATAAAACAACAGATACAATTACTGTCAAAGTAACGGTAGGACCAAAAGATTCAGATACGTACCAACCAACAGTGGATAATATTGAAAAACCATATGGCACACCGACAACAGCTGATGAAGTAACATCAAAAGTAACAGTACCAGGCTTCCCTAAAGAAGGAACACAACCAAAAGTAACAGTGGATAACCCAGCGTTGATCCCAGATGGAAAAGTACCAGGCACATACGAAGTACCAGTAACAGTCGCTTATCCGGATGGCACAAAAGATCATACAACAGTCACAGTTGTAGTAGCGCCAAAAGATTCAGACACTTATGAACCAGTGGTACAACCGATTGAAAAACCATATGGTCAACCAACAACAGCTGAAGATGTGATATCAAAAGTAAGCGTTCCAGGCTTCCCAACTACTGGAGAACAACCGAAAGTAACAGTAGATAATCCAGCGTTGATTCCGGATGGAAAAGTCCCAGGCACATACGAAGTACCAGTAACGGTCACTTACCCAGATGGCACAAAAGATCATATTACTGTTCAAGTAACTGTAGGACCAAAAGATTCAGATATCTTTGAACCGACAACAGAAAAAGTAGAAAAACCATTTGGTACACCTACAACTGTAGAAGATGTCGTATCAAAAGTAAGTATTCCAGGTTATTCTAAAGCGGATAATCCATATAAAGTAACAGTGGATAACCCAGCATTGATTCCAGATGGAAAAGTCCCAGGTACTTATGAAGTACCGGTTACAGTGACATATCCAGATGGTTCACAAGATCATGTAACTGTACAAGTAGTTGTAGCACCACAACCGTTAAATGATAAATACGAACCTACTGCTGAAAAAGTAGAAAAACCATATGGTACACCTACAACTGCAGAAGATGTCGTATCAAAAGTAACAGTACCAGGCTACCCAACTACTGGTGACCAACCAAAAGTAACAGTAGATGATACTTCATTAATTCCAGACGGAACAGTTCCAGGCACATATGAAGTACCTGTAACAGTGACGTATCCGGACGGCACGAAAGATTATATTACTGTTCAAGTAACTGTGGAACCAAAAGACTCAGACACTTATGAACCAGTGACACAACCAATCGGAAAACCATTTGGCGGTCATACAACAATTGATGAAATTGTTTCAAGAGTAAGTGTTCCAGGTTTCCCAACTACTGGTGACCAACCAAAAGTGACAGTGGATAATCCAACGTTAATTCCAAGCGGATCAATCCCAGGCACATACGAAGTACCAGTGACAGTGACTTACCCAGATGGCACAAAAGACCATACAACAGTCACAGTAATAGTAGCTCCGAAAGACTCAGACACTTATGAACCAGTGACACAACCAATTGAAAAACCATTTGGCGGTCATACAACAATTGATGAAATTGTTTCAAGAGTAAGTGTTCCAGGCTACCCAACTAATGGCAGCCAACCAAAAGTGACAGTGGATAATCCAACATTAATTCCAAGCGGATCAATCCCAGGCACATATGAAGTACCAGTGACAGTGACTTACCCAGATGGCACAAAAGACCATACAACAGTTACAATTACAGTACTTCCTCAACCAGATGCTGATGTGTTCAAACCAGCTTACAACGATAGCCAAGTGAACCCAGGTCAAGCAGTTGTAATTCCTCAAACAGGCGATCGTGTACCAGCAGGTTCAACTTTCGAAGTTGTGAATAACAGCGGCAAAGATCATGGATGGACTGCAACTGTTGATAAATCAACTGGTTTAGTTACTGTAACTGCTCCGAAAGATGCTTTAGAAGGAGATAAAACTACAGTAAAAGTTGTAGTCACTTATCCAGACGGCACAAAAGATACAGTTGAAGTAACAGTTACTGCACATGATACAATTGCGCCAGAAGCACCAGTTGTTAACTCAATTGAAGCAGGTGCTAAAGTAATTACAGGTACAGGCAAAGAGCCAGGTACAAAAGTAACAGTGACATTCCCAGACGGTTCTACTGTAACAACACAAGTAGGCATAGATGGTAAATGGACAGTAGATGTCCCTGCAAATGTAGTATTGAAAGATGGAGATACTGTTAAAGCAGTGATTACTGACAAAGCAGGCAACACATCAAAAACAACAACTACAACTGTAAAAGATACAGTTGCACCAGATGCGCCAGTTGTTAACCCAATTGAAGCAGGTGCTAAAGTCATCACAGGAACTGCAGAACCAGGTACAAAAGTAACAGTAACATTCCCAGACGGTACTACTGTAACAACACAAGTAGGCATAGATGGTAAATGGACAGTAGAGGTCCCTGCGAATGTAGTATTGAAAGATGGAGATACTGTCAATGCGGTAAGTATTGATAAAGCAGGCAACACATCGAAAACAACAACTACAACTGTAAAAGACACAGTTGCACCAGAAGCACCATGTGTGAATAATGTTCATACTGGAGATAAAACAGTTTCAGGAACTGCAGAGCCAGGTACAACAGTAACAGTGACATTCAAAGATGGTTCTACTGCAACAGCACAAGTAGACCAAAATGGTAAATGGACTGTTAAAGTACCATCATGCGTAACATTGAAAGCAGGAGACAAAGTTTCTGCAGTAGCTGTAGATGAAGCTGGCAATGTTTCTAGAACAGCAACAGCAGTTGTAGAAAGCAATGGCGAAGGGGTACCAACGTCTAAAGACGGTAAAGTGAAACCTCAAGAACCAAAAGCAAACAATGCAAAACAAGCACCATCAAAACCATCAGAAGCAAAAGCATCAAATGCGAAAGCAAAAGTTTCTAAACAAGCTTCTGGTAAAGCAGCTCAAAAATCACCTGAAAAAGCAGCTCAAAAAGCAAAAGCATTACCAAAAA
The DNA here is from genome assembly GCF_003344575.1 of Staphylococcus sp. EZ-P03. Lineage (NCBI taxonomy): Bacteria > Bacillati > Bacillota > Bacilli > Caryophanales > Staphylococcaceae > Staphylococcus > Staphylococcus sp. EZ-P03. The sequence continues at coordinate 8,219 of NZ_QPMO01000029.1, forward strand.
CAGGTGAAAACACTTCAAATAGTGGTGTATTATTCGGCGGATTATTTGCAGTACTAGGATCAATCCTATTATTCAGAAAACGTCGCAACCACGATGACAACAAATAAAACTAAGCCATAGCTAGTTTTAAAGGTCGTACTCTTTATTGAGTGCGACCTTTTTCAATACTATAGGGAAATCCCTGATTTTGTATTTAACCTTAATTAATTTTTGAAAAAGTATTCTATTCTGAACAACTTTGTTATATGATAGTTAGGTTAATTCTCACAAGAGAACCCCTTTAACACACACTTCGCAAACGACCCTTTTTGTTTGCATTTCACTTTTAACTACACTTTTTTAATCACTTTTATATCCATTTTTATGAATTATCTTGCGTTATTTTATCAACTTAATAGGAGCAGCAACTATGGACTGTACATACAATATTTTTACTTCAACTTTTTGTAATTTCGAATTAATGCATAACAGCCAGTACATTACAGTATATTTTGTGATAAGCGGCAGAGCAAAAATGATCATGGATGAAAGGAAAGCTGAGTATTCGGCAGGAGATATCTTTATCACTACGCCGGAAATGAGAGTCTCGCATATCCAAAGTATTAAAGGCAGTATTATTTGTCTGTCTATTAATAAAATCCACTTTAATAAATACTATTTAAGAATCTCGGGGAAAATCAAGAAAACACATGAAATCAAATGCGGCATGAAGAAAGCTATGCTGAACTATATTCGTTATGTGTATGAGGAAGATCTGCTGATGGCAGATATTAATGTCATTAAACTGATTAATTATATGCATATATACTATAGTGAATTTGATAGTTATATATTTAACTTCACGAGAAATGAAATAATAGTTAAAGCGATTACACATATTAATAATAACTATAAAGCACCTTTGGCATTGAGGGATGTGTAGTGAACCCCAAAAGTTGAACTTTTTGATTAAACTATTTTCCTAAGGCAAGATTTCTGTACTCAACAGGAGTCTTGCCTTTTAAATT
>NZ_QPMO01000052.1:0-1835 GCF_003344575.1 Staphylococcus sp. EZ-P03
GGGGCTGGGACATTAATGTGACTCAGAACCGAAAACAGGAAGATTTTCATGATAAAAAATGAAAAATCTTCCTGTTTTAATTTTAAATAGAAATTACCAGCTCGTAGAGCTGATAGTTTCTTTATATTAACTGCCATAAATGCAATTCCAATTTCGGTTTCGACTTTTTCTTTGCCCCGAAGGGACATTCGAGTGAAACCCAAATTAGCCTTCAGATTTCCGAAAAATGTTTCTACATCAATTTTTCTTTGACTGTAGATTTTTGAAGTTTCCGGATCTGAAAGCAATTTTTTAGTATTACTTTTGAAGTACTCCCAATTTAAGTTTTTCCTAATTTTCTTTTGTGTATTTGGTCCTGCCTTTGGATTCATACATTCTTGTCTTAATGGGCAGTCTATACAATCATAGCTTAGATATTCTTTGAATTTTCTTACGAAACCATATTTATCCGTTCTAAATCTATATCCATTTAGAAAAAGAATTTTATTATCAGGACAAATATATTGATCATTTATTTCGTCGTATTTCCAGTTAGCGGAGTTGAAAATATTTTCCTTATATTTCTTTTTTTGTTCTTTAAGTATCATATTGTATGGAATCAGCGGTGTTCTTTCGAACTCATCTATAATCATTTCATAGTTACTTTCACTACCATAGCCTGCATCAGCTACAATATACTCAGGAATGTCACCATTCATTTCTTCTATAATTTTGATAAAATCTCCAAGTGTTCTAGTATCTCCTGGATTTTGGAAAATGCCGTAGGCTAAAACAAATTGGTTATATGTCGCTGCTTGAACATTATATGCTGCTTTTAGTTGACCGTTCTGCATGTGATCATCTTTTAATCTCATAAAAGTTGCGTCATGGTCAGTCTTTGAATAACTTCTTCGTTCACCTAAGATATCAAATTGTTCATCATACTTTTCTTTTTTGTCGTGACATTCTGAAATGGTTTTCTTATAACCTTTCAAAATCTTCCTTTCGGAACGCAGTATTTTTCTAGTTTCAACACTATCTTGTTTTTCAATTTCATGATTTAAATCTTCGATTTTAACTTCTAATTTTTGTTTTATATCTTTCATTTCATCTAAAGTTAATTCATATTGCGACTCTCTTTCCAATTCTGGAATAATCTCATCTTCCATTAATTGGTCATACACTTCAATTGATTTTTTAGTGTTTGATTCGCTATACCTTTCTGTATTGGCACGCCAAACAAAAGTGAATTTATTCGCATTTGCTTCAATTTTTGTACCATCTATATAAATAGCATCTTCTTCAATTAAATTTTGAGAAACAAGGAAAGTTCTAAAGACTACAAAACATTCTTTGATTAGTTTATTAGTAAGCGGGTTAGCACGAAAACGATTGATAGTGCGATAAGAAGGTTGTTGTTCTTGAGCAAGCCACATGAATCTCAAGCTGTCTTTTAACGCAAATTCAATTTTTCGACCAGAAAAAATAGAATTGCTATATGCGTACAAAATAATTTTAAGCATCATTCGAGGATTATGAGAAGGTGCACCACGATGTCGTTTAAAGTCGTCGAAGACGACATCAGGTATTTGTTCAACCAAGTCGTTTACAAGGTGAGCAGTATCACCTTTTGGAAAAGTAATTTCAGTAGTTAATGGCAGAGATAATTGAGACATGTTATAATTTTTATACATAAAGTTCCTCCTGTAATTTGGGTTTGTGGTTATTCTCTTATTATAAGCGAGGGCTTTATTTTTTTGAAATAATATGTGTAATTTATATAAAAACCCCGCTGAAATTCAATTTGGAATTTCAGCGGGGTTCTTTTGAGGCTGTATTTATGTCCCAGCCCCTTT
>NZ_QPMO01000016.1:0-126562 GCF_003344575.1 Staphylococcus sp. EZ-P03
ATCGGATGGTTGTCTAAATGATAGAATTCGAAGAATTCCAATCAAAATTAAGTTCTTTAAATTATTCACCCACCACAAATGGTGGAGAACCTTAAAAAAGCGCAGCATCATCTGCTGCGCCATGTTCTACTATTTTCATCCTTATTGTTTTTACAATAAGTTGACCTTCATTTTTGTTTTGCTATATCAAGTAAATTAACAAATTGGGCTTTTATGCGATATGTTGTTCATTTTCTTTCTTACGTTTGAAATACTTAATTAATACGCCGACTACGATTAAGAGTCCGATAACACCCATCATAGGATATAAGAAGTTAATCAGACTTGAGAAGCCTACGAAACTTAATCCGTAACCTACTAACATCATAATCACGATTAAAATATGGTATTTCTTACTGTATGGTGTTGTAAATCTTGCTGCGAATGAATACAGCAGACCCAAAATTGTATTGTACATTACGGCTAACATTACAACCGATAACACAATTGTCACAGCTGGGTGAATACCATGTGCTAATTTCAATGTTGGAATAGCCGCGTCTTTAATTGTTGGATACTCCGTTTGCAATGCAAATGTGATTAGAGCTAATAGAATCGTATAAACGATACCGCCGAATAATGCGCCGGCACCAGATACTTTTCTTTTACTTGCATCACCGCCGATTGCAACGATAGTACTAAATCCAACTGCGAAAGCTAAACCGCCGTATACAGTACCCCAGAAGATACCTAATAATGGATTTGCTTTCGGCATTGTCGCGTTGATTTCGCTGATTGGCACTTCACCTTTCACTAAATATGTTCCTGCAATAATAATCACTAAAATGATTAAGAATGGTGTGACTACACCTAATGCACGAACAATTTTGTTGAAGTCCATCAATAATGTAATGTAAATTGCGATAACCATAATCAAGGCACCTAACCATGTAGGTATGCCGTAACTTTCATGGAATGCAGAACCTGCCCCTGCGATCATTGTGACAGAAATTCCGAATAAGAAGAAGACTAAAATATAGTCGATGATCCGTCCTAAGCCTTTCCCAAATAAATAAGACAAAGTCGATTCGTGGTTTTCAGCATCGAAAGCCGTTCCGATTTTCGCTACTTGTCTTCCGATGAATCCTAAGATAATTCCTGAAAGTAATACACCGATATAAGCCCATAAGCCGAACTCGGTGAAGAATTGCATAACTTCTTGACCTGTTGAAAAACCTGCGCCGACGACTACACCGACATAGGCAAAGCCAATTTTTACAGTTTCTTTATTAAACGTCATAATAACGTTAAATACCTCCTCGTGTAATTAAACCAATGCTTGCCAACGTTTTACTTACTATCCATAGCGTTTCTGTCTGAAAAGGCCATTACTTTTTCCATGAAAAGTTTATAGTAACAATAAACTACCACAAAGCGCAATAGGCGTTCTGTGTAATTGAACAAACACAACAATAAATTACCCTCAACTCGATAGAATTACTCATTAAACTTTGTGAACGTTATCATTAGAAATACTTAAGTATCGTTTTTCCTTGCAGAAAAAAACTAAAGAGAGCACCTTTTACGGTACTCTCTGTAATGGGTTGATTATTATTTTGCATCACGGTTTTGATTAAGTTCGTCAATGCTGACCACAACGTTATCCATTCGTTTCGCTGTCTGTTTAAGAATATTACGGGCTACGTTATTGTTCGGATCCAGCTTCAAAATCTGTTTAGAAATATCGAAAGCTTTTTTATCAGAAATAACAGGTTCAGGAATTGCATGGAGTAACAACATTTGTAGTAAACTCTTCACTTCTTTGCCCTCAGTGAGTTTTATGGAAGCTTCAGCATGATAATAAGCAGAGTCAAGCGCACCTTCTAATTCGCTTAATGGATAAACCAGCAGCAAGAATGCTAAATCGTGCATTTCGGCAGTTTCTCCATCTTTGATCATATCTAAGATACACGTGTAAAACATGATACTTTCTACTTCATGCGCACTTGAAATGTAATGTTCTTCAAATTCCATAAAATCTGATTCGGACATTAATCGTTTTACTGATTCAAATTCACCGTTTAAGACATGTCGCTTTATTAAATCTTTCATGCCAATGTCCTCCTATAGTTGAACAGATTTTATCTACAATTAACATAATTCTATCATATATTTTCTTGATTTCACATCAATATCTTTCAGCCTTATACATATAATTTCAAATACAATCAATAGAAGGACTTAGTACGATACATCAGATATAAGAAATACGGCGCACCGATTAAAGCAACGACAATACCTGCAGGAATGCCGGAAGGTTGTAAAACCACTTGACCTACTGTATCAGAAAAGACCAGTAAGAAAGCTCCGATTACAACCGCCAGCGGCATAAATAATTGGTGTCTCGGTCCTACAATCGTCTTCGCAATGTGCGGACCCATTAAACCGATAAAGCTGATGGCGCCGCTGACTGCGACTGCTGCCGATGACAACGCTACGGCCAGCAGTAAAATGACCATGCGATCACGTCTGACATTCACACCTAAGCCTTGTGCTAATTGTTCGTTGGTATTTAAGATGTTCAGCGTATTAGCTTTCATAAATAAGAACGGTACAATAACTATCAGCCACGGCAGCAATGCGATAACAAATGTCCATTCGTCACCCCAAATATTTCCGGCCAGCCATGTCGCCATAAATTCAGCTTGGTCTTTATCAAATTTTGACATTAAAGTCAGGGAACCGCCGGATAAAGCTGCCGATAAACCTACACCGACGAGCACCATACTCGCAGGTGTCATGCCGCGTTCTTTAGAATAACTGAAATAGAAAATAACCAGCGCTGTTAAAATACCGCCGATCATACTTAAAATCGGCAATACATAAATAAAGCTGTCCGCATTGACTTGTCCGATAACAATAAACAATGCGATAAAGAAACCGCTGCCCGCATTAATACCAAGGATACCCGGCTCTGCAAGCGGGTTATTCGTCACACTCTGCATCATTGCGCCGCTTAAACTTAAGGCAGCACCTGCAAGAATAGTAATCAGCATTCGCGGCATTCTGAACTCTAATAAAATTAAACTGTCTGTGTATTCACCAAAGCCGAACAGTGTTTTAAAAAATGTACCGATAGACATTTGATATTCGCCTGAAGTCATACTCCAAGCACATGCACACAAAAGCAGTATAATCAAAATCGTCAATACGATAATTTGTTTGATTCTTAAACTTTTCTCTATCATATCGTGCGCCCTCCTTTTCTAATCAAATAGATAAAGTAAGGCACACCGATAAATGACACGATAGCACCGACAGGTGCATCGCCAAGCATACGCGCTGCAGTATCAGCCAATAGTACTAACAGTGCACCCAATATTGCTGTGACGGGTATGACTTTGGCATAATCTGTACCGATTAAAAAGCGTACAATATGCGGTACAATCAAACCGACAAAGGCAATTTGACCTACCATCGCAACGGCAATACCAGCCAGCAGCATCGTTAAAACCAGACTCAATGCTCGGATAAAACCGACATTTTGTCCTAAGCCTTTCGCAAGACTTTCACCAAGATTTAAGATAGTTAATTGTCTGCTTAATAAAACAATCAATACAATCGTAATCAAGATGACAGGCGCACTCCACTTCAGCTGTGACCATGTAGTACCGGAAACACCGCCCATACTCCAAAAGTTAAGATCTTGGTTTAATTTAAAAGCCAGTGCGATACCTTGGCTTAATGCCGTAAGGAAAGCACTGACTGCAGCACCCGCTAATATAATACGAATCGGATTGAAACCATCTGTACGAGAGCGGCCCATCATTAATACAATCGTACCGCCCATGATTGCCCCGATAAAACCAGCAAGCATCAATATACCGAATGCAGCTTGCGGCATGAATGCATAGGTTAAAGCCAGCATGAAGCTGGCACCTGCGTTTAAACCGATTAAACTCGGGTCAGCTAAACCATTTTTCGTCACGCCTTGTACAACTGCACCGGCAACGGCTAAAGCCATGCCGACTAAAATAGCGCCTAAGTCTCTCGGTATTCTGATTTCACTGATAATATTATGCTGTTCATTTGAGGCATTATAATGGAAAATCGCATCATAAATCGTTGATAAACGAATATGCGCATCTCCATATAAAATGGACAGCACCAGCATGACTAAAAGTAATATCAGCGATATACATAGTGTTGCTGTAAATTTGGTGTATCTCTGTTTTTTCTCTCTCTCACCCATTGATGATTGCCTCACACTTTCGAGTAATGTTTGCACAATAAATCATACGTCACAAGCATAGGTTTGCCTGTTCTCGGATCAGTACTGAGTTCCGCATCAATATTGAAACATCTCTCTAGAATATCTTTCGTCAACACTTCTTGTGTTTCGCCGCTGGATACAATTTCTCCTGCTTTCATCGCAATCAAATGATCTGAGAAACGTATCGCTTGGTTGATATCATGCAAGACCATAACTATTGTACAGCCTTGTTCACGGTTCAATTCTTGAACCAGCTCTAAAATTTCTAGTTGGTGGCTGATATCTAAATAAGTAGTAGGCTCATCTAAGAAAATAATATCTGTTTTTTGAGCTAATGCCATCGCAATCCAGACACGTTGTCTTTGTCCGCCGCTCAGATCATTAATCGGTCTGTGTTTAAAGTCGTATGTGCCCGTAACTCTAAGTGCCCAATCAATTTCTGCTTTGTCTTCTGCACTTAAACGTCCGAAACCTTTTTGGTGCGGGAAGCGACCATAAGATACCAATTCACCTGTAGTTAAACCATCTGCGACATCAGGTGATTGAGGCAGAATCGCAATTTTCTTTGCGATTTCTTTTGTTGATTGTGTATGAATATTTTTGCCGTCAAGCGTAATTTGTCCGCCTTTGACCGCTAATAATCTAGATAATGCTTTCAACAATGTCGATTTACCGCAACCGTTAGGCCCAATAATTGACGTTACTTTACCATCAGGAATCTCTACATCTAAATCATTGACAATTACATGATCCCCATATCCAATTGTCACTTGCTGACCATTTAAACGATTAGTCAATATACTTCATCCTCCGTTGGATACGACATTGATTCCTTGAATACAGTTACCGTAATAACCGCCTCATTTCAAGGTTTGCCGCTATCTTCAATTTCGCATAATCTATACATCTATTTACAAAATAATTGTGTGTATCTCAAATACCTTATAGTTGTGTTTATCACTTTATCTCAATTACCAAACTGTAATTGATAATCATTATCATAGGATACATTATAACATCTTTTCTGCTCATTTCCTAACAAATATTATTGCACAGAACGCAAAAAATCGAGGCAAATGCCTCGATCCCTTTACAGTTATTCATCTACTAAAAAGCCGTTGCCGTATACATCACGCACATCGTGAATGACTAAGAAGGCTTGCTCATCAATTTTTCGGATAAGTCGTTTCGCTTTAGAGACTTGCGTCTTACTGATAACGACATATAAAATCTCTTTCTCTTCTTTAGAGAAATAGCCGCGGCCATCCATAATCGTAACCCCGCGTCCGACCTTTTCATCAATGACTTTAGCCACTTCATCTGGTCGGCTCGAAATAATCGTCATCGCTTTCTTCGTATTTAAACCTTCAATTACAAATTCCATTACTTTTGTTCCGATATATAATGAAATAATTGTCACTAAAATTTTGCTCATCGGAATAACAGTAATTGAAATCGCAACAACAATTAAATCAAAGAATAACAATGCATAAGATGTACTGACATCTAAATATTTATTGGCTAATCGCGCCAAAATGGTTGTACCTGCTGTTGTACCTCCTGCTAGAACAATCACCCCGATGCCTAGTCCTACAGAAGAACCCCCGAAAATTGCATTTACAATCATATTCCCTGTTTCAACATGCCATGATTCCGTTAAACTTAAGAAAACTGAAATCAAGACAGTCGCAAGAATAGTTAAATACATACTGCGTTTACTTAAGAACTTATAACCGATTACAATTAAAATCGCATTCAACACAAAGTTTGTAACGGCAGGTGAAAGATGGAATGCGTAGTACAATACGATAGAAAGTCCTGTTACGCCGCCTTCACCTAATTGTGCGGAAATGATGAACGTGTTAACACCAAAAGAAAACATAAAGCTTCCGAATACAACCAGTGCTATATCACGCCATGTCTTTTTATTCATACCAACCGCCCCCTTATAAAATTGTATAGACAATTTAAATACTAGCACAGTCCCCTTTACACCTACAATGTTGGACCGCAGAATCACGGCGGATGAAATATTAAATTAATTATTCTGAAAATTTTGTTTACTTTGTGTGAAAGCTTTGCTATAATAAATTTCAACTTCCTTAATCAAGAGATTAAGGAAGTTATCTCCTTTGTGTTGTTTACAATAAACAAGCAAAATTTTCGCTCGAATGCACGTTCAGTACCTAGTCCTTACTGACTTCGTGTATCAAATTCATTTCCCGTTGAAAACAGGTAATGTTTGTGTCTCCCCACATACATTAACCTGTTTTCTGTGTTTTAGAAATGAAAAAGCACGATACTCGGATGAAGCCTCCGAATATCGTGCTTTTTTGTTCATTGCTTACCAAGCAAACAATCCTACGAATGCTGCTGTTAATAATGATACTAAAATACCAGATAATAACATCATAGGTACATATTTAGATACAAAGTCCGACGTCTTCTTGTCGACAATTCCTTTTAATGTACCGATAATCATACCGATTGTTGAGAAGTTCGCAAATGATACTAAGAATGTTGAAATAACTGCTCTTCTGTGCGGATCGTATGTTTTAACCGCATCTGAGATTTGTCCCATTACTACGAATTCGTTTGTGACAATTTTCTTTGCCATTTGTTGTGCTACAGGCCATGCCTCACTCCAAGGTAAACCAAGCAATAATGAGAACGGCACCATAATCACACCTAAAATCTGATCTAAACCAAAGCTGAATTTAACATTAAACCAGCCGATAACAGTACCTGAAAGAATGTGGATGAGACGATCAATCAAATCAGCTAATGCTACGAAACTGATAACGAAAGCGATAATGATTAATACTAATTTACCCGCATTAATAACAGAGTCTCCTAAGAATGAGAAGAACGGTTGACGTTCAACGCCTTCTTGTTGAATGTGATAAATAATATCTTCACGTTCTTCAACGCTGACAGGGTTTAAGATTGAAGTAACGATAATTGCGTTAATAATATTCAATGGAATTGCTGTAAGTACTAATTCACCAGGAATCATAGTGACATAAGCCCCTACAATCGCACCAGAAACAGAACTCATTGACATCATCGCAATTGTTAAAACACGCATTTCATTCATACGTTTTAATTGTTCACTTGAAACTGCTAAAGCTTCAGTGTTGCCTAAGAACATCATTTCGATACCAAAGAATGATTCGAATTTAGGCTGACGAGTGATTTTTGCTAAAGCCCAGCCGATACCGCCGATAACTTTAGGTAAAATATTAAAGTACATTAGAATGTCGAATAACGGCACGACTAATAAGATAGGGAACAATGCCGCAATCGCCATATCCATTTGTTTTGTATCTACAAAACTATGGAACGCAAATCCTGTTCCGGCATTTGCAGATTCAATAATCCACGAAATACCATCTGCCATTTTAGAAACTGCTAAGTTGCCCCATGGGAAGAACACGAAGAACCAAGCTAAAATCAAGTTAACTACTACTAGGATACCTACGGACTTCCACTGAATCGCTTTTCTGTTTCTAGAGAAAAGCACCGCAATACCTAAAAATACAATCAAACCAACAATATTGATCAGTAAATACATTTTACACCCACCATTTCTATAACTTTATTACGTACGAGTCAGTACTGTTAGAATCATAATTTACTGTTTTATTCCCTATGTTCTATACAATATCCTTCTAATACCAGAGATTGTTCGTATTTACAAATTGTAAAAAATTAAAGTGCTTTTTTAGTATATCATGTTGTCTCATGCCTTTGAATTAGATTTTTCAAGAAACGAATCAAAAATTTTCAACGATTTTCGATTTGTCACTTTTCTTCAACAATTTAAAATCGCAATAAAAATAAGGTTGGAACGCTTTTGAATTCCAACCTTTTAATCATACTATGCATTTAATCTGTTAATTTTTGTGTCATCACAAACTCTTTGTATTTTTGATGAGAAGCCATCAATTCTTTATGTTTGCCGATACCTGTGACACGACCGCCGTCTAAGAAAATAATCTGATCTGCTTTCATGATAGTAGAGAGACGGTGTGCAATGACAACTGTGGTACGATCTTCCATTAATGTCTCTAACGACTCTTGAATCTTTTTCTCGCTTTCACTGTCTAAATTGGCTGTCGCTTCATCTAAAAGCAGAATATCCGGATTTTTTACAAAGCTGCGTGCAATATCAATTCTTTGGCGCTGCCCGCCTGACAATTTCAATCCGCGTTCACCGACTAAAGTATCGTAACCTTCATCAAAATCCATGATAAAGTCATGACAATTTGCAAGTTGCGTATATTTCATTAGTTCTGCATCTGTGACTTCACGGTTAATACCATATAAGATATTATCTCGAATTGTACCGCTCATCATCGCATTCGACTGCATGACATAACCGATTTTGTTTCGCCAATCGGATAAAGGAAGATTGTAAATCGAAACACCGTTATAACGGATATCTCCTTGTGTCACATCATACATACGTTCAATCAAATTGAAAATGGTACTTTTACCGGAACCAGAAGGCCCTACAAAGGCAGTCACTTTCCCTTTTGGAATTGCAAATTCCAAATCATGCAAGACTTCTTTTGTATCGTACGCAAAATGAACATGTTCAAAGTCGATATTGCCGTTTTCTAAAGTTTGACCCGTCGGCAAATACACTTCTTCCAATGGTTCTTGCATAATTTCATAAATACGGCTGCTGGCACCGACAGCTTTCTTATAATCTGTCATTAATGTCGAAAGGTTCACCAGCGGCATAGACATTTGAATCACATAGAAAATCATTGCGACCAATGTTCCGGCTGTGATTGCGCCTGAAGAAATACGAATACCGCCGAACCCTAAAATAATTCCGATAGTTAATAACATAATCAAACCTGAAATAGGCTGGATAACCGCCGCAATCTTCGCTTGTTTTAAACCTAGTTTATAAATTTCCTTTAGATTCACATGTGCTTTATCCAGCTCCACTTGTTCTGTATTCGCAACTTTGACTAAGCGCATCTCAGTCAATACACGACCGAGCAAGCCGCTGAAATTCGCAATTTCAGCTTGTGTTTTCGTAGAAATTTTCTGCATCACTTTGCCTAGTGGAATCATAATGACCACAAAGAGCGGAATCGTAATAAACGTCAGCAACGTCATTTGCCAATCCATAATAAACAGCATAATCAGCGAACCGATCAGTGTAATAATGGACGGTAAGACATTCGGCAGTTTTTGCGATACAAACTCATTAATCACTTTTGTATCATCAGTCAGCCGACTCATCAGCTGTCCGCTTTCGTTCACGTCAAAGAAGCGCATTCTAAGACGTATAATATGTTCCCACACGACTGTACGAATCGCATATATAATCTTTTCACCGATTTTACTCAGCAAATAAAGACCAATCCCGCTCAGTACTGCATTGAGCGCAAAAACAATAATGAATATCAAAATAAACTGCATGTTGAATTGACTGCCAGTAAATTTATCAACCATTTTTCCTGTGAATAAAGGTACGATTAAACCACTGATACTGCCTAATGAGGAAATGGATACTGCAATCGCAATTAAGCCGATTGGCCATGTCAGTTTCTTAAGTAAAAATAAGAGTGGATTTGATGTTTTAGTAGAATGTTTCATTTTTCACGCTTACCTCAATTATATTTTTAAATTATCTTCACAAAACATTTACACTTTATGTACGTTTCTTCATTCGTCCTGTTTTTAGACCCCCCGAGCACACTTCGGTCAGACATCCCTCAGACTGACACCATTTGTAATCCTTGCGCCTATGCATTTTACTCACTTGTTTCAAACTACTTTTATGATAAAATAGTTTTACTTGTGAAATTATTTTTGTTGAAGGACTGAAAAATACATAATGAAAAAGATAGTAATACTGACAATGTTAATATTCTTCGTAAGTACAATTATAACACCATTTTCAAATGCAGACACACAAACCAAATCCCCCGTTCAAATTGCAAATGAACGCGGACAAAATATTTCCGAAGGATTTGAACCTGAAGGTGCAGTCAACATCAGCCAAACAGGTCAAGTCTTGTACGACTATAACATGGATAAGAAATGGTACCCTGCTTCAATGTCTAAACTTATGACTATGTACCTCACATTAAAAGCAGTAAAGGACGGTAAATTATCATTAGATGATACCGTCAAAATTTCAGAGGATAACTATAGAATGTCGACACTTCCAGAACTCAGCAACACGAAGCTGTATCCTGGCGAAACGTATACGATCAGAGAGCTGCTTCAAATTACAGTTTCAGCTTCCAGCAACGCAGCTGCGTTGATTCTTGCGAACCAAGTTTCTGATTCTACTTCAGATTTCACTGATAAAATGAATGAAACTGCTAAAGATATCGGCATGAACCATACGCACTTCGTGAACCCGACAGGTGCTGAAAATAGATTATTGGAAAGCTTTGCGCCAGAACGCTACAAAGATGAAACACGCAGTACAGCAACTGCAAGAGACTTTGCGATCCTTTCTCAAAGAGTAGTTCAAGATACACCGAAGGTATTAGACTTCACTAAAGCCATCGCACCGACACAGCACGGTGTGACATACTATACGTTCAACTGGTCTTTAGAAGGTTCTGAATTAAGCCTTCCAGGTACAGATGGTTTGAAAACCGGTTCAAGCGATGTAGCGGATTACAACCATACCTTAACTACTAAACGAGACGGCTTCCGTATCGATCAAGCGATTATGGGTGCCGGTGATTTCAAAAATCTCGGCGGAGACAAAGAACGCAACAAAATCGGCAACAGCTTAATGAATCAATCATTCGAACAATATAAATATGTAAAAGTCATGTCTAAAGGCGAACACAAAATCAATGGTAAAACTTACTTTGTAGAAAAAGATTTATACGATGTCCTTCCTCAAGACTTTACAAAAGATGATTATAAATATGTCATTGAAGACGGCAAACTGCATATCGATTATGATCGTACATTTATCTCAAAAGATTACGGTCCGCCTTCAGTAGATGTCAATCGTCCATTGACACATAAAGCAACGACATTTGCGAAATCATCTTGGAGTGAGCATCCGGTGCTTACAATTATCGGCGGCGCATTCGTTGTCGCAGCACTTGCTATTGTTATTTACATGATTATGGAACTGTTCCGCCGCAAAAAATAAGATACGGCAGCTTTAACAACAGTACAGCATAAAACAGAGGCGTTACCTCCGAAACTCATTCGGTAGTAACGCCTCTGTTGTTATATTATTTAGCATCTTTGCCATATAACTCTTTTTTGATTTGAGTTGTAGAAATGCCTTCTGTACGTTTTAAATAAATGACTTCGCATTTATCTTTTAGGAAATCAAATTCGCCTTCCCAGTCATGACCCATTACAAATGTATCCACATCGTAACGTTCTACGTCACGTTCTTTTTGGCCCCAGTCATCCTCAGGAATAACTAAGTCAACATAACGAATGGATTCCAGCATCATTTTTCTTTGTTCGTAATTGTAATATGATTTTTTATTTTTAATGCGGTTAAATTCGTCTGTAGAGAGTGCTACAATCAAGTAGTCTCCCATTTCTCTCGCTCTTCTTAATAGTTCAATATGACCATAATGCAGTAAATCATATGTACCGTAAGTGATTACTCTCTTCAAATTTAAACCCTCCTTTACAATGTTAAGCTACTGTAAAAAATAACACACTTTCAACATTATTTCACTTACAAACTTAATACATCAACGTTTTAGTGCGCTTTTTAATGCTGCACGACCTCTGAATGCTGTCTTTTTAGGTACAAGCTGTGCTTTAAATGCTAAATAATTCGGACGTCCGATGCCCACTTTATTTAAAGCTTCACGCCACTGTTTATAGAAATGCAACGTCCATCCGCTGCATCCGCCTTCTACAACTTTAACGATTCTAAAGAGTGCATCACCGTCATAATGCGTGCCCTGCATCCCTTCAATGTATTGAATGACTGTGTCTAATAAAGCTTGTGTCATTTTAGGCTTTTCAGTCACATAAGCCTGCAGCATATAGCTGACAATCAGTTCATCCATACGATAACTATAATATTGCTGCACATTCGGCATTCTTAAATAGTCCATAACACGCTGACGAACAATATAAGCATCATGCATATAGTCGAAGAAGCGTTCGACACTGCGTGCTGTAATCGAATTTTCTCGAACGTTATAACCTGCGATAATATCTGGCAGTAATTGAATGTCATGCGCTTGATTAAAGGCATGCGCCATAAAGGTATGTTCTTCGCAAAAGACAATATCTTCATCAAAGCGCAAGTTCTTAAAGCGCGCACTGAACATTTTATCTCTCGGTCCGATAGATTGCAGCATGGCTGGACATTGCGACAAATTAACGATTTCATCTTTTTTGATTTCCTCGTGTGTCGGGAACGTACGCCACTCGCCGTGATAGTCGCGTCCTGTTTGGCCGATGACAATTTCAACATCTTCATTTTGTTCATAACGGCGTGCCATCACATCAATCCGACTCGGCAAGAATTCATCGTCCGCATCTAAAAACATAAAGACATCTCCGGTAATATGCCCTAAACCGACATTACGGCTTGCGGCTGCGCCTTTATTTGTTTGACTGATGATTTTGACATGTTTATTTTCTTTTTGCAGTGTTTCAAGTGCTTCTAAAGTATTATCTGTTGAGCCGTCATTGATACAAATAATTTCATGATCATACTTCGTATCGATAGAGCTCACTGCTTTTTTAATGACATCTTCTGAATTATAAACAGGAATAATAATAGATATTTTCATCGTTTCACCAATTCTTTTATATAATTTGAAATTTGATTCATTGTTTCTTTGCTATTGTAACTATGCCAATCTTTAAAGAGCGGCGGATAGTGTTCGCGTCCTTCTTGCAACTTGCTCAGCAACTCATTTTCATTATAGGCTTTATATTCTTCAGGTATCTGCCAATAGAAATGATTCAAGCCGCGTTCGCTCTCGTATTCTGCTTGATCATAAACGTAAAAGAGCACCGGTTTATTAATCAGTCCGGCTTCAATTGCCAGAGAGCTGTAGTCTGTGATGACTACATCTGCCATTAAGAATAAATGCTGTGTCGCTATCGTACACACTTCACCTAACTTGACAGCTGCAGGATGCAATTTATTAATAACTGTAAAACCTGGCAGTGCCTCTTCAAAACGTTTCTTATCTATCGTTCTGTTCGCTTGATGATTTTCTCTGTATGTCGGTACATATACTGCAAGTTTGCCTTTGATACCATAACGTTGTTTCAGTTCTTCTTTTTGCTGTTCTATATTCACTGTAAAGTAACGCTGCATTCTAGGCAAACCAAAACGAAGCATTTGGTGCGGTTTAGCGCTGAAGGCATTAGTAAAACAAATCTCCATCGGTGCCCCTCCGACCAAATAACGGTCAGTCGCATTATAGACACGCATATATTGATTCACCATTTGTCTATTTGCCAAGTCAACGGAATGGTCTTTTAATCCGAAGTACTTTAAAGCGCCTGCTGCGTGCCATGTTTGAATAACCGTCTGCCCTGCTTTTTTACGATACCCGCCCATCAGCAAGTAATAATTATCAATAAAAATTACTTTAGCTGTTGCGAGTGCATTGAGTTGTGCAACGACATTTTTATTGCCGTTGGCTAAAAATTTAACACGTTCAAAGTCTGAGACACTTTTTTTATCCATCACATTGCCGATAACGGTTAAGTCATACCCTTCTTTATTGAATCTTTCAACTAAAGGCAAGACATCTTCTTTAAAACTCATAAATAAAACAATATGATTCGCTTTGATTTTCTTTTTATACAGCAGCGTGTTCAACACTTTGATGGTCATCAAATAAACCTTTTTAATGACTTGTCTCATGGATTTCACCTCTGTTTTCTTGTAAAAAAACTCCAAACACGCTAAACATGCTTGGAGTTGAATCGCTCATCTTCTTACATAAAGTCTGCAAATTGATCTCTGTAGCGCATGTGCAGAATAGAACCTACAAAGTATAAGAATAATACGATAAATATGTTATACACCGCGAGTTCCCAGTGTTCAATAAAGTACCAGTTATGATACAGCACTGCTGCACGGTAAGATTCTGCGATGAAATACATCGGATTCAGCATCAGAATCTTTTGGACAATCGTACCAGGTTTTGCGACCCATAAAATCGGAGACGCATAGAATAATACACGCATTAACGCTTGCATCATCATTTGAGTATCTCGAATCAATACACCTAGTGTTGAAGTCAACAACGCTACAGCACTTGTGAAGATATAAGCAAATGGGACGTATAAGAATAATTGAATAATGTGTATCGTCGGGTAAATTCCTGAACCGATACAGAAAATGATAATAATCCCAAGTAATGCTAAATGTCCGTATAATTTTGAAGTAACGGTATAAGTCGGAATAATAGATAATGGGAAGTTCATTTTAGCAACTTGATTGAATTTCGATACAATCGAACGTGTCCCATCTAAAATACCTTGGTTGATAAAGAACCACATACTGATACCTACAAGCATCCAGTAGATGAATGGTATACCGTCAACCGGTGCGTTCGTACGAATTCCGAAACCGAACACGAACCAGTAAACCAAGATTTGGATCAGCGGGTTGATAATTTCCCACGCTGTACCTAAATAGTTGTTATGGTTAGCAATTTTTAATTGGAATTGTGCTAACCTATGGATTAAGTAAAATCCTTTAATATGTTCTTTCAGAACAGTTATTAATGCTCCCATGTTCAAACCACGCTTTCAAACGTTTTGCGCATTTTTTCATTACATACACTTATGTAACAATTTCTCTATGCTTGAAATATATCCATCTCAACATTATACGTAATTATAATATAGATTGGAATAATTTTCATTATTATTTACGGAGAAATGACTGCACTCACTAAAATAATGACCTATTCTTCAAGAAATGGTAAAATTTATAGCGTTGAAGAAAACACATGCGTTTTGTCCTCTCGACATCGCAATTTGTACTATAATAGAGTAAATAGAGGTTAAGGAAGAGGTTATACAATGAAAGATGTATCTGTAAAGATGGATAATATTACAAAAGAATATCGTATCTATCGTAATAATAAAGAACGAATCAAAGATGCGCTCATTCCTAATCATAAAAATAAAACATTTTACGCTTTGAAAGATGTTTCGATGACAGCTTATAAAGGAGATGTCATCGGCTTAGTCGGAATCAACGGTTCCGGAAAATCTACCCTCAGCAACATTATCGGAGGGTCGCTTTCAAATACAGAAGGCAAAATCACAAAGAACGGCGAAGTGAGTGTTATTGCGATTAACGCAGGACTCAACGCGCAATTGACCGGCTTAGAAAATATCGAATTCAAAATGCTTTGTATGGGGTTCAACCGCAAACAAATCAAAGCATTAACACCTAAAATTGTAGAATTCAGCGAACTTGGCGAGTTTATTTATCAACCCGTTAAAAAGTACTCAAGCGGTATGCGCGCAAAACTCGGCTTCTCTATCAACGTAACTATCGATCCCGATATCTTAGTAATTGACGAAGCGTTATCTGTAGGCGACCAAACATTCACGCAAAAATCATTAGACAAAATCCACGAGTTCAAAGAAGCTGGAAAAACTATCTTCTTCGTGAGTCATAATATCGGCCAAGTCCGTCAATTCTGTACTAAAATTGCTTGGATTGAGGGCGGCCGTCTCAAAGATTTCGGAGATGTGAAAGAGGTTCTGCCGAAATACGAACAATTCTTAAAGGACTTTAAAAAGAAATCAAAAGCAGACCAAAAAGCATTCCGCAAACAATTAGACGAAACACGATTTGTGATGAAGTAAAGGAACCTGCAAGACAACTCAGACTGAATCAGCAATTTTTGAAACAAACCCCTTTAAATCAAGCGCAAAAAGTATTATTATTAAATACAAGTGTAAAAATAACAGGCACATTAAAGCTGCTCTTTAAATAATGTCTTACTCACTTGTAACGCGGCATTTTGATCAGAGCATAATATTCAGCGTTGCTGCATGCTTCATTAAATTTTAGTGAAGATGTATCGATGCAATACAGCCTGAACTCAATATGTCATATCATTTCTCTAGTAAGCAGGTGATTGATATAGCTAACCAAAACAAAACACAAGCCTTTGCGAATCTTGTCCGTGCTTATCGTAAATCACACATAGGCAAAGGACCAGAACAAACCAAAGTGTTTTTCAAAGACAACTGGGCAATCGCTCATATGACAGGCAGCCTAAGCAAAGTTGAAAATTTCTATTTGCGTAATACCGAAAGCAAAGAATTTGAAAGAATGCTTAAATTCGGACGTACAGAAGAAATCAAACAGCTTTATAAGCAGCATCCTCCAACACAAATGGAAGATTTAGTAGGCGCTAAATTTGTAAAACTATTTACAGACGTAAATTTAGAAGATGACGAGGTCATTTCAGTCTTTGTATTTGACCGTAATATAGAATAAAACCAAATATTTCCAGGATTGGTGTAAGGTACTCGGTGCTGTTTACTAACCCGCTTTGAAACTCGAAACGACATTTCAAGGAGGTGATGCATGTAAACAGGATCGAGTTTTTTATTTTCCATATACAATGACGTTGAACTTATCTGATAAACAACCATTCATTTCTAAAATAATATACAACGCTTTACGCTCACCACTATAGTAAGGCACTGTATGAACCCTTGAAGCGCATTAAGCTGACAGCCCTTGCTGATGCGTACGAAATTGAAAAGTGTGTCTGCTTCAACCATTGCTTTGCAAATCCCCTATAGTAACAGTGATTGAAAAAAGCAACCCTTAGCGAGCCGTGGCGAACGGACACACACATTACCCTAACAACTATTTACAACCCTAACGATAAGTCAGTGTTCATGCTAAATAGCCAGATGCTATCATTCATTGATGGTTTCAACCATTCGCGTTAAAACACTTAAACGCTATCAAGTGATGAAATAAGGTACGACCAGCAGATCCCTCAACCCTATTAAAGCTATACCGTACTATTTCATACTTGACCACAACCCTAACTTAAATCAAACAGAGTTCTAAAGTCGCTCTGAAATACAACCATCGATTCAAAGCATGAGATTGTATATGTAAACCTGGCCGTTAATCAAACGACCGCTTAAATCACACGACATTTCAGAATGTGAACAGCCCTGCATTCTGATAACCCTTAACAAAAAAATGTCAAAACGTGTTCAATTAAGCTCCCTCAACTTCTTAATTGAAACACTGAAATCTATAAAAATAACCCTTAACAAAATAAACGCATTGCAGCTGCCCTTTCAACTGCAATGCGTTATTTTTATTGGTTTATTACTGCATCATTTTATTTATTCCACTGAATTCAATACATCTCTTTCAGCTTTCAATTGTTTGATGAAATCTTTGACATCGATGCTAGTTTCTTCAGAATCGCCGCGTTTTCTTACTGCGACAGTACCATTTTCAACTTCATTGTCACCGACTACAAGTGTATAAGGTACTTTTTTCAAGTGTGCTTGACGGATTTTGTATCCCATTTTTTCATCTGAAAGATCTAAGTCTACTCTGAAACCTTCTGCTTTTAATTGACGTTTTAAATCTTTCACAGCATCTAAATGCAAGTCTGCATTAACCGGAATCACTTCTAATTGAACAGGAGCTAACCATAATGGCAAGTTGCCGCCGAAGTGTTCAAGTAAAATACCGATAAAGCGATCGCTTGAACCGTAAATAGCACGGTGGATAACAACTGGACGTTCTTTTTCACCATCTTGATTTACAAATGTTAAGTCGAATTTTTCCGGCATTTGGAAATCAAGTTGTACAGTACCGCATTGGTGGCTTCTGCCTAATGCATCTTTGATGTGAATATCGATTTTAGGGCCATAGAAAGCACCGTCTTTTTCATTGACTGTATATTCAAAGTTATGTTGGTTTAATACATTTTCAAGTGATTGTTCTGCGAAATCCCATAATTCGATTTCACCCATATAATCATCTGGACGTGTTGATAATTCAATACTGTAATCGAAGCCGAACACGCTGTATACTTTATGGATTAATCCAAGTACTTCTAAAATTTCTGATTCGATTTGATCACGGCGTACAAAGATATGTGCATCATCTTGGTTAAATGTTCTTACACGGAATAAACCATTTAAAGAACCGCTTAACTCATGACGATGTACTTGGCCGAATTCTGCCATACGAATCGGTAAATCGCGATAAGAATGAAGATGATTTTTATAAATCAACATATGACCTGGGCAGTTCATTGGTTTTAAGGCATATGTTTGTTCGTCTACTTCAGTGAAGTACATATTATCTTGATAGTGATCCCAGTGTCCGCTGTTTTTCCATAAAGTTTCATCCATAATGAATGGTGTATAAACTTCTTCGTAATCTGATTCAAACTGTAATTGTCTCAACATATTTTGAAGCTCTAAACGAATCACTTGTCCGTTATGTGCATAGAACGGCATACCTGGTGCATATTCAGAGAATGAGAAGATATCTAATTCTTTACCTAAACGACGGTGGTTGATTTGTTCATATTTATCAATGAATGCTAAGTGTTCTTCTAAAGCTTTAGCATCTGCGAACGCAAAACCTGCCGCACGTTGCAATGATTCATTATTAACATCGCGCAACCAGTTAGTTGCTGAGATAGATTGCAAGCTGAAGTGTTTCACTTTTGATAAGTTGCTGACTAATGGTTGATCAATCACTGCTTTATAATCGCCGTGTACTGCCACTTTAACAGGCTCTTGTGCTTGTTCAATATGGTGCTGCATAAATGCATTATCACTGAATTGGTCTAATGCTTCGAGTTTAGATAATTCACGGATTTCAATCGGATGATTGGCACTGATTGCTTTTTTCACTGCTTTTGCGACATCTTCTAAGTCAGCTGCTTTTAAATTAGTTTCTGGTTTGAAATCCACAAAGAATTGTTCTTTATTCGCACCGAAACCAGCTACTTTTGCACCTTGTTTTGCTAAAGCTTCTCCTGCTAAATAACCTAATGTGTAACGAATGGCTTCTAAGCCTTGTTCATCTTCGTATGTGAAGAATTCAACTTGGCAATCTTCATTGATGTATTCATTTAAACCATATAATGTACCATCTACATTCGCAACTGCGGCTTTTTTCGCAAATGAACTACCGATTTGCTGAGCTGCTTGGTAAAGTGTTGTGCCTTGTTCCACCTCCAATTTGCGTTGATCTGGTAAAGTAACGATGACTTGTTCTGACATAATAATTGCCTCCTTAAATTCTTATAATCCATATTTTTGAAATAAAAAACTGCACTTATCCCCTAGATAAAAGGGACGAGTGCAGTTTATGCTCGTGGTACCACCCACATTCGAAACAAGCTGGATACAACCTGCCGTATAACAGCATACGTGTTTGTTTGCTTGTTTCCTCATTGGTATGACGTAACATGTCATAAATCGGTATATTTTCATATACATCTCGAAAGTAGTAAGACACAGTTTAAGTGATAAGAAAGTTTCCAGCCTATGACTTTCTCTCTCTGACTTAAATTTTGTATCTTGTATCTTTCTCATAGAAATTGTTTTTTAAATTATGTTCATTATATCGTAACAATTTCGATTTGACAATCGACATACGAACATGTTCATGATTCTGTAAAAATTGAAACCGCTTCACATCAAGGCTTCCTCAATATATTCTCCATCTTTTTCCCTCTTGCTAATTCATCCACTAATTTATCCAAATAGCGGACTTCCTGCATTAAAGGTTCTTCGATTTCTTCCACACGTACGCCGCAAATCACACCTGTTATCATTTTACGATTTGGATTCAACTGCGGTGCTTGTTCAAAGAAAATCTCAAACGTAGTCCCGTTTTCCAAAACTTTTTCGATACCCGCTTGATCATAACCGGTTAACCAAGTGATCACTTCATCCAACTCTGCCTTTGTGCGCCCTTTTTTCTCTACTTTAGTTACATAGTGCGGATATACACTTGAAACTTTCATCGCATTGATTGTTTTTCTAGCCACGCATGTCACTCCTTCTATTATTGTTGTTTACATTATAGCGGTTTGTTTAATGTTATGTGCAAATATTTAACAAAGCAAGACTGCACTTTATCTTGATAAGCTAGACGCATCTTAAAATTTAAAACAAGGAGCGTGATTCTATGCCACACTCCCTGTCACTGCAATGTCTAAAATGAATAACTTAAACATACACAGTTTCTATTTACTTTTTCAATCGTTTGCGAAAGACTTTGGTCACAAAACTAGGCAAACGTCGCATTCTAGCCATACGTTTCCAATCCGTAATCAAACGATAGAACCATTCAAGATTGGTTTTGCGGAAGAGATACGGTGCACGTTTTTTAGTGCCGCTGTAAATTTCGATCGAACCGCCCACACCCATAAGCAATGTGTGCTGCAAGCGATGGCGATGTTGTTTAATCCATTGTTCTTGTTTAGGGTAACCCATACCTACAAAGACATAATCCGGATTAAAACGGCTGACTTGGCGTATCACCGCTTCATCATCTAAATCGATATAGCCGTGATGTGCATCAAAAGTAATATTCGGATATTTATTCTGCAATTCACGCACTGCCGCATGTACTACATTTTCAGCTGCACCTAACAAGAAGACACGTTGATGATAACGTTCTGCAATCTCTAAACAAGCAGCCATAAATTCAATTCCCGGCACACGTTCTTTTAACGGTATACCTAAAATACGGCCGGCTTGAATAATGCCTGTTCCGTCCGGAATGATATAATCTGCTTCGCTGATGAGTGCATGATAGTTGTGATCTTCTAATGCATAATCAACGATTTCCGGATTCGCAGTCACTACAAACATATTATCTGTCGTATCATTTTCTATAAAATCATGTACCGCTTCTCTCATTTCCTGCATTGTCACATCATCAAATGGCACGGATAAAATATCTACTTTATTATGTTTATGTATGTGATTTCTCATCGCTTCAAACTCCTATCTTACGCCTCTGGTTGAATTTCCTTATTTCTATCATTATACACTTCAGATGAATTGATTGCATTCACAACAAAAAGTGCTATTCTGAATGCACTATAGAATGAATGAGGTAGGATACAAATGATGACTGAAAAACAAAAAATGTTAAATGGCGAACTGTATGATTCAAGAGACCCTGAACTTGTAAAAGAACGGCATAAAGCACGGCATGCGAACAAAGCAATCAATAATGCATTCTCTATCAAAGAACGTATGCAGCAATTCAAACAAAGTATAGGCAAATGCGGAGAAAATCCTTTCATTGAACCAGATATTCATTTTGATTACGGTTATAACATTGAAATCGGAGATCACTTTTATGCTAACTGCAACCCGATAATGTTAGATGTTGCTAAAATCAAAATCGGAGACCATGTTTTGCTCGGTCCGAACGTCCAATTAATCACTGCTACACACCCTCTGAATCCAAGAGAACGCGCAACAGGCTTAGAATTAGGGTATCCTATTACAATCGGCAATCACGTTTGGATCGGTGCAGGTGCCATTATCTTGTCAGGTATTACTATCGGCGACAATGCGATTATCGGTGCCGGCAGTGTTGTGACTAAAGATGTACCCGCAAATAAAGTTTATGCCGGCAATCCTGCACGTTATATCAAAGATGTACCGTTAGACTAAAATAGGTCCGAAGACGCAAGACAATCTTAGGAGATTTTTAATACAATAGACATGAATTTAAAGTTGAGGTCGCGCTATCTCAACTTTTTTCTATTACATTTAAGAGGTTAGATTATGCAGCTTATCAAAGATATTCTCAGTACATCCATGACACTCCATTTATATTGGGTTGTATTAATAGCGATAGCTTATATCGTTGTCCATCAAAAACGTCACAGCTCAAGTTTTGCGATGTTGGATGTTATTTTAAATTATATTCCTGTTTTGACACATGAATTCGGACATATCTTATTTAATAAAATCAGCGGCGGACACACAGAAGACTTAGTGATTGTAACCTCAAGAAGAGAAAGAATCGAAACATCGCGACAAGGGTTCGCAATAACTAGAGCCAGACATAGAAGTACAATGATTATTACCACGCTCGGCGGTTATATGATGCCGCCGATTATGCTGGCTGTTGGATTATTTGCAGGCTACTATCATTACCCCTCGCTCTTTGTCTTAAGTTATACAGCTTTATTTATATATTTCGTCATCATCACTTCACGTAAAGGGATTCCGATTTTATTAACATTATTGTTAGCACTCATGATTTATGGTTTAATTCAAAATGGACAGCCAGAATTTATCGTCATTGTATTGTCGATTGTGTATCACTTTATATTAGGTGTCCTATTCGGAGAAGTGCTGCAATCGACTTGGACTATTGCAATATTAACGTTTACCCGTCACATAGATTGGGACGGTTTGGCACTGCGCAAGTTAACAGGCATCCCTGTTTTTGTGTTCAGTTTGTTATGGATTGCCTTTAACATCTATATCGTGTATTCTATTGTAAACATTTTACTATTCCAAAATTAAGGTGATGAAAATGGTAAAGCTACGTCCAGCAACAGAAATCGAATTACCCTTATTTACCAAGGTATACAACCAAGCAATAGCAGAAAGAAATATTACAGCTGATATCAATCAAGTGACTGAAGAGGAATTGGCTAAGATTTTTGATCAACATGACGCTACACGTCCGTTATTCACTGTCATCGATGAAGAAGACCGCCCTATCGGATATGCGAGTCTGAATCACTTTTATGGCCGCCCTGCTTATGATGAAACAGCAGAGCTCAGCATCTATTTAGACGAAGACTTGCGCGGCAAAGGGGTCGGCACCAAAGTGATGGAACGTTTAGAACAAGAAGCAAAAGCATTAGGTATCCGTTTCTTAACCGGTTATGTCTTTGCGCAAAATCAACCGTGCAACCATTTATTTAAAAAACTGGGTTATGCACTATGGGGAGAATTACCGCAAATTGCACACATTGATAACAAGCGCTTAGATTTAAATATTTGGGGCAAACAAATTAAATAACTGTGCAACGTAAAGCAACTGCCAGACTGATAATCAGCCGGCAGTTGCTTTTTGTATCTTTGAGCTTGTACTTCACCTATTTATTTTGTACAAAGCGTATAAATTTTACTTTTCTTCAGCAGCGGCAGCTTTTGTAAGAAAGGTGTGATGAGATGACCGATATATTTCATTCCTAATACCCATAATATACCTAATGCTGTACCTCCAAGGACATCGGTTAAAAAATGTGCATGGAAATACAATCTTGAAAATAAGATACTCCCCCATAACACTGCTATCATCACATAAGCTGTAAAACGCAGTGCTTTATTACTGAATTTGGGCATCACCACACTTAATAAAATCATCGCAATCAATGTACTTGATAGCGAGTGGCCGCTAGGGAATGAAAAGCCGGTATCTACTAATAAGTGATCGTAGGGACGACTGCGATGAAAAACCGCTTTTAAGATAACCCCTAAAATTCCACCGAACCCTACTGTCGCAAGTATCCATAAGCTCAGTAAATAATACCGTTTTACAATTAATATAATCGCACCTGCAATTGACAGCAAAACAAAAGTTAAAACATCCCCGTAAGAGGCTACTATTGTCATGATATCATTAAACCAACCGCCGCTATAATTCATTGCAGGCTCCTCAAACATACGATCAAACCAATTAAATGCGGCTAAATCTATTTTATGTACAAATCCAATATGCAGACATACACCAAGCATCGTAAACACTAACACAATGAAACTTAAAATCATTGTCCATATTTCTAATGAGCCCTTTCTTTTTATATCCATAATCTATTACTCCATTTCTCTTTTCATAGATTATAACGCATCATACAACCATTTAAATCCGCTTTAAGTCTGATTCAATTTGCGCATAAAAAAAGACGCAATCAAAGATTACGCCTCTGTAGCCAGTATTAATCTATTTTCTCACCAAAAATGTGATCAGCATTTTCATAACTTAAGATAATCAACGGATCTTCACCTTTTTGAATCGCAATGACTTGGTTAGTGTCATCACGTGATGCTACTGTGACTTCATCACCGATAGAAATAGATTTGCTTGAGAGATAAATCAATAATTTAGTACGGTCTCGGACACGTCTGATAGTTACACGATCTCCAGCTTCAAATTCCTTCAATGAAAGATTATAAATCTCCTCGAAATTGCCGTCGCGCGGAATCACTCCGCCATGCGGACAGGTTGTCGGATAATTCAACAGTGCATCTAAACGTTCTACAAATAAATCCGATACACGATGTTCTAATACCTCTGCTTCTTGATGCACTTCTTCCCAGTTGTACTTCAATATTTCGATTAAGAAAAGTTCCAATAAGCGATGGCGTTTAATAATTTCTAATGTATGATTAAAACCTTCTTCAGATAATTTAACACCTTTATAAGGTTTCGTAGTCACATAGCCTGCTTTTTCCAAACGATTGACCATCTCACTCACGGATGGGGGTTTAATATTTAAATACCGAGAGAGTTGTTTGTTTGTAACGAATGAAGTTGCGCCGCCATTATTCAAAATCGCTTTTAGGTAATCTTCCTTTTCTTCCGTTAACATCTTGTCACCGTTCCTTCCATCCAGATTCACTTTATTGTATCACGAAAAGACTTGACAAGCGAAAATTCATGACTTATTATGAAATAAATTAGGTTAGCCTAAAAATTATTTTAGGAGGTGTGGTATTGTTAGAAATTAAAAATTTAGATTTACACTTAGGAAATAAGCATGTACTTCACAACATCAGCTTATCTATTCCGACTCATGGTGAGATTATCGGCATTATCGGTCCGAACGGTGCTGGTAAATCATCACTTATTAAAGCGTTAATCGGAGAATTCAAATCACAAGGTCAGCGTTTGCTGGATAACCGACCCATCGAGACACAACTGAAGAATATTACATACATACCGCAAAAAGCTTACTTAGATTTAGATTTTCCTATCGATGTTGAAGGTGTTGTCTTATCTGGTGCCTATAAGGATATCGGATGGTTTAAACGCCCTTCTGCAAACATCAAACAACGTTTAACAGCACTTTTAGAAGACATGCAGCTGACGCATTTGCGAAAACGTCAGATTTCTCAACTCAGCGGCGGTCAATTGCAGCGTGTCTTAGTCGCTCGTGCTTTAATGACTACAAGCAGCCTTTACTTATTAGATGAACCTTTTGTCGGCATCGACTTCACCAGCGAACAATTGATTATGGAGAAGATCGAAGCATTAAAAGCAAAAGGCAAATTAATCTTAATCGTACATCATGACTTATCAAAGGCGACAACCTACTTTGACCGCATTATTTTATTAAACCAAACATTGCGCTACTTCGGACCAAGTAAAGACGCAATGACCACAGAACGTTTAAATGAGACATTCATGAATCAGGCACCTAAGACACTATAGAAACAGAAAGAGAGCTAGATCAATGTTCGAATTTATACAACAACTCACACAATATCAATTCTTAAACCGTGCTTTAATCATCTCCATATGTGTCGGCATTGTGTGCGGAACAGTCGGCAGTCTGATTGTATTAAGAGGATTGTCGCTCATGGGTGATGCGATGAGCCATGCTGTATTGCCTGGCGTTGCACTTTCATTCCTTTTCAACATTCCAATGTTTGTCGGAGCTTTAGTCACAGGAATGTTAGCCAGTCTGTTTATCGGATTTATCTCTGATAGAAGCAAGACAAAACAAGATGCAGCTATCGGTATCAGCTTTACAGCATTTTTAGCGGTCGGGGTCATTATTATCAGTCTGATTAATAGTACAACGAACTTGTACCATATTCTTTTCGGTAATTTGCTAGCGATTACCAAAACAGCATACTGGTCAACCATTATTGTCAGCGTTATTGTCCTCTTGCTTATCATCATTTTCTACCGCCCATTGATGATTTCTACTTTTGATCCGACGTTTAGCAGAATGAGTGGTTTAAACACAACTTTCATCCACTATTTTGTCATGTTGCTCTTGTCACTTGTGACAGTCGCAAGTATTCAAACAGTAGGAATCATTTTAGTCGTTGCACTCTTGATTACACCGGCATCCAGCGCCTTTCTCATTACCAAGAAATTATGGTCTATGATGATTGTCGCCAGCCTTTTCAGTGTCATCAGTGCAATTGTCGGAATGTATTTCAGCTATATTTATAACATTCCAAGCGGTGCAACTATTGTTTTGTGTGCATTTGCGATTTATATCGGTACATTTATCTATTCTAAATGCGCTCTCAAAATCAAAAAAGGAGTTACATCATGAGAAAATTAGTACCCTTGTTAGCAATAATGCTCTTACTCTTAGCAGCTTGCGGCACAGGCAAAGATTCAAAATCAGCAGATTCTGATCATAAATTAAAAATCGTCACAACCAATTCAATACTATATGACATGGCAGACAATGTAGTTGGGGACCATGCAGAGATACATAGCATTGTTCCTGTCGGCCAAGACCCCCATGAATATGAGGTCAAACCTAAAGATATCAAAGCCTTAACAGATGCCGATATTATCCTCTACAACGGACTTAATCTTGAAACAGGCAACGGCTGGTTCAACAAAGCTTTAGAACAAGCTGGCAAAACAACAAAAGATGACAGTGTCGTACGCGTTTCTAAAGGCGTTCAACCGATTTATCTGAACGGTGCAAAAGGTGATGCATCTAAACAAGATCCGCATGCTTGGTTAAGTCTTGACAACGGCATCAAATACGTCGAAAATATTCAACAAGCTGTAAGCCAGCACGATAAAGCACACAAAGCAGATTACGACAAACGAGGTGATGCCTATATCTCGAAACTTAAACAATTAAATAAAGAAAGCAACAATAAATTTAATGACATTCCTAAAGAACAGCGTGCGATGATTACAAGCGAAGGCGCGTTTAAATATTTCTCAAAACAATACGGCATTACTCCCGGCTATATTTGGGAAATCAACACTGAAAAACAAGGTACACCTGAACAAATGAAACAAGCTATTCAATTCGTTAAAGATCACAAATTGAAAAATCTATTAGTCGAAACAAGCGTCGATCATAAAAGCATGAAAAGCTTGAGCGAAGAAACAGGCGTTCCTATTTCAGGAGAAGTCTATACAGACTCTATTGGCAAAAAAGGCAGTAAAGGCGATTCTTATTACAAAATGATGGAATCTAATATTGAAACTATCCATAAAAGTATGAAGTAAACTAATTTATCCTTTCAACCATCAGAAAAGACCTCCTAGTATGTCCATACCATTTCTGATGGTCCATAAATAATCTATCCTAAACATAAATAGCTGTGGTCTTTCCTCCCACTGGACCACAATTCCTTAAGAAAATCGGTGCTTTGCGATGACATCGATTTTCGAAGCGACAGTGCAGAAGTGCTGTCGCTTTTTTTATTTTTGGCATAAAAACAGCAGCAGTGTACGCGTTGGTTTACGGCACACTGCTGCTGTTTTAAATTACGTCAATCGATCTACTAACACCATTTCATCATAGTTGATGGCTTGTCGGATTTTCAGTGCAGTTTTTTCACTTACTTCTCCGTCTTCTACTAATTCGTTGAGGATATGGCGTTGTTCACGCAACGCATTCAGTTTGATTTTTGTAATGTTGTTCGGATTGAACTTCTTGTAATTGAAGAGGTTCGATGATGTTAAATTATCCGTACGCATTAAGTAACTGTCGCAAATGGTACTGATTTCTAATTTGTTGTCAGCATTGGCTTCTTTGGTTAAGCGCTTAACGACGTTATAATGCACAATACGCATAATTTTAGAGATTTCTTTTAAGTTTTGTTGAACATCTAATGAAGATGCAGCGTTGGTTTGAACGCGGACACGGCGTCTTAAGATAGCTACTTTAATACGCATAATCATTCTTCGGATTAAAGAAGCTTGACGATATACTTGTGTACGTTCTGCATAACGCATATAGTTATCAAAATCACTTTGCGTAATTTTGCCTTCTTTAACTAATTCATTTAAAGTCTTCGTTTCTGTATCAATCGCAATCCCTTGCAGGCGTTCGAGTTCTTTTGAGTTTTCGTCATCATCATCTAAGACTTTCATAAATGCGATACGGTCGTGATAGATTTTAATCACACTGCCGTATTTGAATGATGTTTCAGGTGTTGCATGGCTTCTTAAATACTCGATTGCTTGTTCTAAAATGTAGATACGCGCTTCTTTGAAACTCATACCTTCCACTTTGACTTGTTTCATCATTGGTGTCACAATCGGCAGCAACACTTGTGCGATTACAAGACTGAGTATCACCATACCTGAAGAAATAAAGAGCAGATCATTACGATAAATGAATGATCTATCTTCTGCCAGCATATACGGGAATGTCAACGCGATAGCAAGTGAAATTGTCCCATGCACACCGCAAAGTGTCATCACCAATGCATATTTGCTGCGCTTAGGTTTAACTTCACCCGGACCTTGTTCGTCCCCTTCGTTCATTGCACGTTGGAACGGACTGACCGGCAAGTAGAAGTAAGGATATAATACATATACCCATAAGAAACGAAAGACGTATACTGCTAATGCAATAAGTCCAGTAGTACCTAATAAGAACACGAGGTTCTGCGGCTCTGTACGTATAATATTCTTCACTGTTTCAGGCACAATATAACCTAAAATTACAAAGACAAAGCCGTTTAATACATAACTTAATAAATTCCATGTCTGCGTATAACTTAATTGAAGCTGCGTACTGATTTGGGTAATACGATCACGTTCAAAGCCGTGCACCAATCCGGATACAACAGCCGCAATAATACCAGAAGCATGGAAGACTTCAGCAACTAAATAAGTAATAAACGGTGTCAATAATTGAATAAAGATAAACATGTTATTACTTTCAACACCGCGGCGCGCAAGTATAATACGCAATCTGACTAAGACAATACCTACAATCAAACCAACGACTAAACCGCCGATGGAAGACACTAAGAACTGCCCTACTGCGTCAGTAATAGAAAATTCGCCGGTAATCAGCGCAGCCACCGCAATCTTGAAGGAAATGATACCTGCAGCATCGTTTAATAACGATTCCCCTTCTAAAATCGTCATAGAACCTTTCGGCAGCACTTTACCTTTGGTAATCGCTGAAACTGCCACCGCATCTGTCGGACATAATACCGCTGCTAACGCAAAACCGGCAGGCATCGGCAAGCTCGGCCAAACCCAATGAATAAAGAAGCCTACACCAATCACGGTAGTGAAGACTAAGCCTAAAGCCATCATCATTACTGGCTTTATGTAGCGTTTTAAGCCGACACGAGAAACATGTACCCCTTCAATAAATAATAGCGGCGCGATCAATGCGACCATAAACACCTCTGTGTCAAAATCAAATGCCACAGGAATAGGTGTTACAAATATTAATGCCCCTAAAATAATTTGGATGAATGCCAAAGGGACTTTAGGGAGAAATAGTGAATGTATTAATGAACTTAGGATAATAGCCGCAATAAATATAAGTAATCCTTCAACTATTTCCACAGCGTCACCTCTTTCTATGTTGTGTGCACTCTCTTGTGTTTATAACCCAATTGAAAATAATGATGTATTTTCACATACATCTATCAAGTGTCTTTATTTATAATACTATATTCAATTGTGTGAAATCTATTTATATAACTTTAGCCATAATCTTTCATTCTCTTAAATTCTGCACACAACATTTTTATAACTAAAGCTATAGAAATAGCGATACACACTACGTTTACCCGTTTGCTTGTGCTTAAGACGAAAAAAATTAAAATAATTTACAAAAAGGGTGTGCTTTTTTTCTGCGGATTTCGATATATAGAGTGAGCAAGGAGGTGAGAAACATGAAAACAATCAAAGAACTTGCTGTGACTCTAATTCGTTTAGAAGAAACAAAAGATGGAAAACCTGTCGCAAAACGCCGTCGTTTCGCTCGTTTAAACCCTCAAAGTACTGAAACACAATTAAACGGTTTTAAATCAGTTATTGAAAAATTAACTGGCGAAACTTTCGACAACGTCGAAATCACTACTGTAGAAACTTTATAAGAAGGAGCTGTCACTTTATGACTAAAACATTAGAACTTATCTATCTCAATGAAGCACACAAGCCTGTTAAATTCCAAATTCCGGACGTATCAGGCCAAGTGCAAGAAGAAACGGTCAGAAATGCGATGAGTACATTATTGGACTTGAATGTCTTAAACCCTGCATCTGGCAAGATTGCTGCGATTAAAGGCGCACAAATTATAGAAAAAGAAACACACATCATTTTCTAAATCATTGCATGTCGAGTATACTCAAACGAGTATGCTCGATTTTTTATTGCTCTGCATCAAGCGGTCTCGGCTTTACAATATCTCCGAAGAAGATGCGATCTTTCCCCAGCTTTTTGCATAATGCATAACTTTCAAAAACATCCACGACTTGTGCTAAGTTTTTATAAGCATGTTTTGGATTTAATACTTCAACAAATTGCTTTTTCTGAATGTCTGAATCTTGGCCTGCATCAATAAAAAACATTTCTTCATCTAACAAACGAATAATAGACACCTGTGTCATGGCTGTTCCCCCTATTTTCTCATTTTGCAATGCTTCTGTTTATTGCCAGTTTACCAAATTATATATTGATACATTGAAAAAATCTACAACTTTTACAATTAACAAATAAAAAGTACTTATTATTCCCTAATTCTTTACGAAATAATCGAAAAACTGAAAAAAAACACTTTTTTCAGCGTGATATACCTTTATTTTTTCTTTTATTATAACAATTCAATAAAAGGAACAAAATAATTATTTTCAGCGTTGCCCCAACCATTATCTCCATTGTATAATAACTATAAAATTATATAAGAAGAGGTGACTTTATTTGTTAAAAACCCACTGGTTGTCCGCCTTAATAGCTATCCTCTTATTAAGTGCAGCTGCCGTCGGATTATACGCCGCACTCCGACATCACACGCCCCAGGCAAAGCAAAATATTAAAACCTACACTGCTGCTTACAATCACCCGATTCGATTTACAGGTCATCAAGCAGCCGAAACAAAACATTCTTTTTACTACGACCCTAAGATGGGAATGATTCATGATTGGTATGTTGATTCAGGTAAAACAGTAAAAAAAGATCAGCCCTTATTCGAATACTACAATAAGGAGAACGAGCAGCACCTGACTTTACTTCGTAAACAACTGAATTATTTGGATCAGCATTCTAAACGTTCGAATTTCTTAAATTTGCATACCGACCTTGAAAAGCAATTTTACGCTGTCCAAGCAGGACTGCGCGTAAAACAATTCACTGCCTTGGAAGGTGTAGTCCATATTATAGACAAGCACCCAAGCAAACCGCAGCAATTGTTCGCTGAAGTATACAGTTCTAAACGTATCATTAAAGCCTACGTTTCTGAATCTGTCTTACATCAACTGAAGCTTAATCAAGAAGCAGAGATCAAAGGACAGACCGCTGCTTTGTTTAAAGGTAAAATTCAAAAGATCGACGCATTCCCTATCGCACAGTCTGAAGACAGTAAATCTTCGCAATACGAAGTACAAATCTCCACAAATGCACGTCTTCCAATAGGAAGCCGCTTTAACATTTCAATTTCTACGCATTTCATTGCACTTCCTAAGGATGTTTTATACGGAAAAAACGCAGTAATAATTAAAAAAAATCAACAAATGGTTAAAAGAATTATTAAATATAGCGAAAATTCGGGTATGGTTATTATTAGTGAAGGACTTTTACCGGGAGAAAAAGTTGTTGCTCAACCCAAAAACTTCACATCAAACTAGAGTTCTTATATAATTAACCCATATCATATCGGTAAATAGGAAAATAGACATTATCTTAATTAATAATGTGTTATTCAAATGATGTTCAATAAATTGTCTTGCTTCATTCGGTAATTTTTTGAAAGAATCATTAGTTTGAAAAAACCATTGTTTTATAATGTTTTTTTGTTTACAATTCATTTTTATCTAGTTATAATTAAATAAATAATAGGGACACGAATATTTTGTTTGAAAAGTATCTCGTCCCAATTATGAAAATTAATGTTTAAAAATCTGTCTGTTTACCTATAGTATAATGATAATGGGAATGTTAAGGGAGGAAATACACATGGCAGTATCAAAAATTAAAAATTCATCAGATTTATTAGCAATGGTGACATATGCTGATAAAATGAAAAGTATTATCAAGAAAGAATTCACAATCAGCTTCGAGGAATTTGCAGTATTAACTTTCCTTAGTCAATCAAATGACGAGGAATACTACTTAAAAGATATCATTAACCACTTGAACTACAAACAACCACAAGTTGTTAAAGCGGTTAAAAATTTATCTCAAGAAGATTACTTCGATAAAAAACGTAACGAACAAGATGAAAGAACAGTTTTAATTTTAGTGAATGCAACACAACGCGAAAAAATCAACGAGTTATTAAACCGTATTAATGAACGTATCTTAACTGCAAACAAAGAAATTAAAATCTGATTTGTTTAAGCTATGTATATACAAAAAGCGTGATGCAAAAATGATGATTCATTCTAGCATCACGCTTTTTTATGGGTTCTTCACCTTTTATGGCGGAGAACCTTTTTATTTTGATAATGAAGCTTATATCAGCCTACTTCTCACGTGTTGATAATTTAATGGAATAATAAATAATTACTACTAAGATTAAAATCCAAATAATGACTGTGCCGATTTGTGCCAGATTCGGATCTAATACCACTGCATCAATTGTTTTTTGACTCAGCAGCAATCCGACACCTGTAAATTCAAAGCGTTTGTAATAAACACCGAATATCGCCATGATAATACCGAAGAAGAACACAAAAATATGCGCATATTTCGTTACTACCACAACACCGAAATCTATATTAAATGCATGCAGCATCACTAATATGGCCGCAATGATGATAATCCCTATACCTATCATGACTTCAGTTCGATTGCTGTATAAATAGTTCTTTTTAACAATTCTGGTATAAACAAAAACTGTTATCGGGAAAATAATGAGGCAGTAGACAATCGATAAGCCTGTCGCAGCCTGAAACGGCACAAACTGTTTGTCATATAAGTACGATATCAACAAGAAATTGACGATAAAGAACAGTATCGGATTCAATTGAATCCCAAACAAATTACGTTGAATCGTTAAAATAATTTCAGCTGGTGCTTTCTTGCGGTATTCTATATAATCTTCATCTTTTGCTTCTGATTTTGGCAGGTCATTACGTATTTTTTCTTTGATATCATCAATCATCTTAGGAGAAATCCCTTTGTAGTTAAAATAATCGGTGATATTTTCTAATAATATTTTGTCATTAGGACGCATGATGTGTCTCCTTTAAATATTCTATCCTTATCAATTTATCATTTCACACTTAATTTATCCACTCAATGAAAAAAGAAGACAGGAGTTTGCTCTCCCGTCTTCCTGCACAAACCTGTTCTTATTTACCGATATCAATACGATAAAGTTTCAGGTTTTTATCTTTAGGTGATTGGCTTGCAAATTGATAAGAAGTATCTTTATCTTTGATATAGCCGAAATTACCTGTTTGTTCATTATAGTTATATCTCCAAGTTACAGTGTTACCGAGTTGGTTGCGTACTGTTTTGAAACTTGGTCCATCTATTTTGTTGTACTTCATTGTGATGTGTGTGACTTGGCCGCGATCTTTTTGGCCGTTCGCAGTCACAATCATTAATCCTTTGTCAGAATTAAATTCATAATAGTGTTTAGTTTTATCAGGTTTATAAGAATAGCCTGTGAGTTTGTGCGTTTTCAAAACATCTTTAATATTTTGGCCCAACTTCACACCCTCTAATGATGTGTCGCCATGTTGGATTTGCTGCACGGTTTGAATTGTATTGCCAGACGCTGCATCTGCTTGATGGATGCCAAGTCCGGTTACCACGGTTGCAGAAACGATAGCCGCTGAAAGTAATTTTTTCATAAGCAATAACTCCTTTGCTCTCTTTTTGTAATGTTCCTGTAATTTTTTCTGCGCTTATTATACTATACCCTTAAATACCCGTTATGTAATCGGTCTTCGGATGTAATATTTTGTAATATTGTATAATAATCAGGAGTTTAATTGCAAATAATAATGAATAAATTTGCTTTTAGGCTTTAATACGTTGCTGCTCGTCTTCTAATGCTTCATTGATATTTATGAAAGTTGTCACTGTTTCTAAGAATCTTTTCTTCTCTTCACCCATCGGATACAGACCAGAACGTTCAAATGTTTCGACTTGTGCATGCTGAATACGATCAGTATATGCTGCCAACTCTTCTGATGTTAAACGTTCATCGTGTTTGCCTTGAATGATTAATACAGGTGCTTGAATATGATTTAAAGCAGGCTGAATTTCGGTATGTTCAAATGAAGCTGTAACAGAACGCTTTTCGAGTCCTGTCATAATCGGTGTCATATCTGAATAGTTCTTCAGCATTTTCCCTGCTTTTTTCTTTGAACCATATGTGTGTTTATCCAAGAATTTCTGCTGCTTGTTGTCTTCCCATGTTCTGATTGTATCAGCATATTTTCTAAACAGACGTGCTTCTGGCAGTTCTGCTTGCAGTGTTGCCGGGTTAACCAGTACAAGTCCATCCACATATGCATCAAATTTAGACGCAAAGTCTGCCGCAATGGTTGCGCCAAGCTCTTGTCCGATAAAGAATGCATGTCGGATGTATAAGTAATCCAGTAATTCTTTAATATCTGAAGCATAGTCCGCAAAATCAATTTGCAGCGGTTTGTCTGAATAGCCATGGCCGCGTAAATCTATACAAATCACTTCATAACTGTAAGACAGTTTTGTAGCGATATCGTTAAAGATTGAAAAATTTTCAAATGCGGAATGTATCAATACAATCGGCTGTCCGCTTCCCATCGCCGCATAATGCAATGTTGTATGATCTTTAGTCGTAAATAGTTCCATTCGCTTGCTCACTCTCCTTAGAATCTGGGGCTTCTTGCGGTAGAATCTCTAATAGTTCTTCTAACGTCGCAATTTCAAAATCCATTTCTTCCGGTTCCGGCTCAAGTTCAACTTCATCATCTTCATGATTAAACCAAACACTGACCATTCCCATCGCTCGTGCCGGCGCAACATCATTTAAAGCATCATCGCCTACATACAACACTTCTTCTGGTTCTACACCGAGCTGTTCCATAATATCTTCAAAGATTTTAGGATGCGGTTTTCTGTAGCCTACCATCTCTGACGTAGACAAAAAATGAATATAAGACAATATACCCAAACTATCTAAACGATATTGCTTTATTTTAGATTTACCATTCGCAATCACACCTGTCAAATATCCTCTGTTTACTAAACGTTCCAACGTATACTGTGTATCATGATACGGAAAGACATAACGATAGAAGTGATTCTCAAAATCATGAAATAGATCTTTCCACGTTAAACGATCGACATGGAAACGTTTGATAATCGCTTTATAAAGTTCCGGCTTATCATGATCCTCGTCATCATCCAATTCAATAAACTGCTTTTTGAAATCTTGAGCTTGTACATGAACTAAGTAGTCATGGAACCGTTCATACTGTTCTTCAATAAATTTCTCTCTCGATTTATTACGATCTAACAGTGTTCCTTCTAAATCGAATACGACCGCCTTAATACCCTCTAAATTCATTATTCTTCTCTCCTATAAATGCATATCAAGCATCTCTGTTATCATTTCTTTATTAATAAGATCATTCATACGAGCGTTTCTGTGTTGCTATTAAATACCCAAGTACAGGTATTCCTAATAATGCCAAGATAATACTGGCTGGAATTTCAATCGGGTGCCACAGTTGTGCACCTAAAGTATCCGCAAAGACCATGACCGCACCGCCGACAATACCATTCATCAGCATCTGCACACCTAATGTCGTTTTAACAGTACGTCTGATCAACTGAGGAACTATCATTCCGATAAACCCTATAATACCAGTATATGAAACAATAATCGCTGTCATAATAGAGGCAAGTGTCAATACCATAAACATCATCTGCTGCACATTTAAACTTAACGAACGGGCTTTCAGCGTACCGACTTGCAGCAGTTTAATCTTCGGCAGCAATACACCTAGCAGCAGTACACACAAAAGCATCACAGGGACAATGAAGTAGACTTCATACATTTCCGCATTGGAAAAACCGCCGAACATATACATCACAATACTTTTCATTCTGCGTTCATCTAACAATATCAACAGATATAACAACGCATTAAACAAAGCACCTATCATAATACCTGATAATATCAAAGCACGCATCGGATAACCTTGCGAAATAACAGCCGTCACACCCAGCACAATACCTAATGTGATGAAACTTGCTGTCATTGAGGCCATAGGAATCCATAGACTGCTGAGACCTAAGAAGACTGCACAACCGCCGCCTAAAACAGAACCGCTCGCTAAGCCTAATGTCAGGCTGTCTGCAAGCGGATTATTCAGTACGGTTTGAAACATTTGGCCTGCAATCGACAAGCCGATACCTGCGAGCAGTGCTTCCAATACTCTTGGCAAACGCACTTCAAACAGGATACTTTGATTTAAAGGGTCCGACCAGCTGCCTAAATTCCAAAACAAGCTGATGCCGATGCTTGCTGTGAGTGCAAGACACCATCCTATAATCATTGTAGTTTGTTTCATTTTATTGTTCATCTCGATAAATGGCATCTCTTAATGCTTTAAGTCCTTGGTCGATACGCGGACCAGGTCTTGAAATCGTATCGCCATTCACCGCTTCAATTCTTCTCTTCTTCACAGCATCTATATTTTCAAAGCCGCCGCGCTTACGTATGATCTTCAAGTAATCTGAACGCGTAATCCCTTCAGTTGTAATTAATACATCTGGATTATGCTTAATGATACTTTCTTTGCTGACTTTCTTCCAACCTGTCAAATCATCAAACGTATTCTGTGCTTGCAGCTCTTCTAACATATAATTAAAGAACGTAGATTTGCCTGCTGTATAAATTTCAGGTTCATGCGAAACTTCTAAGAAGACACTAGGTGCTTTTTGATGTTTCGGCACATCTTTCAACACTGCTTCAACACGGTGCTTAGTATCATACACTAATGTATCTGCTTGTGATTTGCGTCCTGTAATATCGCCGATTTGTTCAAACGTCCCATAGATTTCTTCAAAGTTTTTGGTTTCAGGTATGTAAACCACCTTGATGCCTTTCTTTTCTATGTCGCTTAATACTTTGTTATCCATGCCTTTTTGAGATTCATGCGCTAAAATCAAATCCGGTTTAGCTTTAAGCAATTGCTCTTTATTCAACTTCATCGCGTCGAATTTCTGCTTGTTTTTAACGTCTTTAGGATAGTCATCTACAGTAGAAACCCCAATCACTTCTTTACCTAAACCTAATTCATACAATATCTCCGTGTTGCTCGGCATCAATGAAATGATGCGGTGGTATTTGATAGACTGCTCAGTTTTGTGCTCAGATTGTTTTTTATCGTCTTTCTTATCCTTTTCTGCAGGTGAAGCACACCCTGCCGCAACCAAAATAACTAAGATTAGAAAAACCCATAATTTTTGTTTCATCAACTTCTCCTCATATTGTATTGTAAATCTCATTTTAGCACATTTACTCTTGCTGAAAAGGTCAATTTTACAAAAATTTTATACACATTTTGCATAAAAAAAGAAGCACTCTGAAAAGAGTACTTCGAATAAGTGAATTACATTGTATGCGGTGCAGTAACACCCACTAATGCCAAGGCATTGCGTAATGTAATTTGCGCTGCCGCAATCATTGATACATAAGCTTGTGTCTTAGTTTCATCGTCTGTTAATACTTTGTCCGCATTGTAGAATTTATGGAATGCTGCTGCAAGTTCTTGAATATAGTTTGTTACACGATGCGGTGCACGTTGTTCTGCAGCACTTTCAATCATCGGTTCAAATTCAGCTATTTTTTTCAATAAGTCGATTGCTTTATCATTTTTGATAACACTGAAGTCCGCATTTTGCGTTGGCACAATGCCGCGTTCAGCCGCTTGTTTCAAGATTGAAGAAATACGCGCATGTGCATATTGTGCATAATACACAGGGTTTTCTGCTGAATTTTCTTTCGCAAGTTCCATATCAAAATCAAAGTGCGTATCCGGGCTGCGCATCGTTAAGAAGTAACGTGCTGCGTCAATGCCGACTTCATCCATAATTTCACGCAATGTAATCGCATTGCCTGTACGTTTACTCATTTTAACTTCTTCGCCGTCTTGCATTAAACGTACCATTTGCATGATTTGAATTTCTAAACGATCTGCATCAATACCGTATGTTTCAACTGAAGCTTTCAAACGGTTGATATAACCGTGGTGGTCCGCTCCGAATAAGTTGATTAAGATATCTTGACCGCCATCGCGATGGAATTTGTCATAGTGATAAGCAACATCTGGCAAGAAGTAAGTGTATGTGCCGTCTTTTTTGATTAACACACGGTCTTTGTCATCGTTGAATTCTGTCGTACGCAGCCATGTCGCACCATCGGCTTCATACGTATGACCATTTTCTTTCATCAGCTCTAATACACGTTTGATTTCGCCTGAATCATATAAAGTTGTTTCGCTGAACCAACCGTCAAAGTGTGTATTGAAGTCTGCTAAGTCTTTTTTCAATTTTTCCATTTCATAATCGACACCTAATTGTCTGAACACTTTTAAGCGTTCGTCATCAGGCAGCTCTTGAAGGTCAGGACGTTTTTTCGCTAAATCTTTACCAATATTCACGA
Source organism: Staphylococcus sp. EZ-P03 (assembly GCF_003344575.1). Lineage (NCBI taxonomy): Bacteria > Bacillati > Bacillota > Bacilli > Caryophanales > Staphylococcaceae > Staphylococcus > Staphylococcus sp. EZ-P03. The sequence continues at coordinate 39,074 of NZ_QPMO01000016.1, forward strand.
TATCTTTACCGTGATAACCATCAGCTGGTAATTCCGCTTCTTTGCCTAACGCTTGATAATAACGCGCTTCAATAGAGCGTGCTAAGTTAGTAATTTGGTTGCCGGCATCGTTGATGTAGTATTCACGTGTCACATCATAGCCTGCCGCATCTAAAATATTGCTTAATGTATCACCGACTGCCGCATTACGCGCATGTCCGATATGCAAATCGCCAGTTGGGTTCGCAGATACATATTCAACTAAGATTTTTTGGTTTTTAGGTACTTCTGCACGTCCGAAGTCTTTATCTTTTTTCAAGGCTTGCGGAATAATTTCAGTTAAGTATTCATTGTTTAAATAGAAATTGATAAATCCAGGTCCTGCAATTTCGATTTTTTGCACATTCGCTTTTGATTTATCCAAGTTATCAACAATCTCTTGTGCGATTTCACGCGGATTGCGTTTCGCAATTTTTGTCAGAACCATAGCGATATTTGTAGAGTAGTCCCCGTTTTTAGGATCTTTTGGAATTTCCACTTTGACTTCAGGAACTTCTTCTGCAAGTCCAGCGGCTTTAACACTTGCTGTTATTTCTTCAATTAATGTTTGTTTGACTTGATCAATAATATTCACTTACTTCAGCTCCTTGTAGGTAATTTGGTAAAGGTATGTGCCCATCTTCTCTTCATTTTGATAGAGTTCATAACGAACTTTGAGTTTTGACTGTTCTGGTTGTACATAATGATTAATGCTGAGCGTACGAATCGTTAAAGGAATCTTACCAGTAGGTATTTCGTATAATGACATCGTATCATTACCTTCTATAAAATGCAGATTCTGTTTAATATTCCCGCTGCGCAGCAACCTCACTTCGCCATTTTGAATCTTCAATGTAACATGCACTTCCAAGTTTTCTACGACTTCATCATAACGTATATATTCAGCTTGCCGCTTCTCTTGCCAAGTGCCGTTGGTTTCAAATTCAAACTCATCTATTTCTCCATCGCGTTCAATCATCTGAAATGTTTGTATACGAATGTTTTCATTCAAAGACGCGCTCACCCTATTCTTATTTATTCATTAATACTCTGAATTATAACATAAATATACAGCGCACACAGTGACTAAATTCACACTGTATGCGCTGATAACCCTAAAAATCAAAATTAAATTGTGTCTCACTTCATTTAGCCTTTCAAATAATCTAACACAATCGTACCCACTGCTTCAGCTGCACTCATCATAGATGATTCGCTGATATTGAATTTCGGATGATGGTGCGGGTAGACTTCCCCTTCTTCTGGTTCTGCACCTGCAAAGATAAATGCCCCTGGGACTTCTTGTAAATAATATGCAAAGTCTTCTGAAGGCGGCCAAGGTTCGCAGCGTTCGACTTTTTGTATTGCAGATTTTTCTGCGTTGTTTAATGTCTCTGATACATATTTCGTAAATTTTGGATCATTATAGACAGCCGGATAATCGTCTGTATATTCATAATCGCAAGTCACACCGAATGTTGTTTCTAAACCATCTACGACATGTTGTAATTCTTGTGCGATTTTATCTTTTGTTTCATCTTGCAGTCCGCGTACATCTCCATCAAGGACGACTTTATCTTTAATTACATTGAATTGACCTTTGGCATCGAATGAACCGATAGAAACGACACCCGTTTCAAATGGACTTAAGCGTCTTGAAACGATAGATTGCACAGTTGTCACAAAGTTTGCGCCTGCGACAATCGCATCATTCGCGTCATGCGGTGATGAGCCATGACCGCCCTTGCCGTGAATCGTTAATTTAAAGAAGCCGCGCCCTGTTTGTACATTGCCTTCGCGATAATAAATTGTACCGCGCTCACCATTACTCATCACATGTACCCCTAATACATGATCTACACCATCTAAAACGCCATCTTTAATCATTCCGATTGCACCGCCTGGAGGCATTTCTTCAGCTGGTTGATGTATCACAACTACTTTTCCTGAGAACTGATCTTTCATTTCGATTAATGTCTCAGCCAATATCAGCATATAAGCTGTATGTGCATCGTGACCGCAAGCATGCATAACACCAGGATTTTCTGACGCGAACGGCAAACCTGTTGCTTCCTCTATCGGCAACGCATCAAAATCGGCACGAATCGCAATTGTTTTACCCGGTTTCCCGCTGTCGATAGTGACCTTTAAACCATTTTCTCCGACATTAGTTTCTACTTCACAATCCTTATCTTTATAGAATTCTGCTATATACTTCGGTGTTTCAACCTCTTTGAAAGATAATTCCGGATGTGCATGCAGATAACGTCTGATTTCAACCATACGGTCCTCTTTCTCTTTTAATCGCTGAATTAATTCTGAACTCATACTATCTCCCCTTTGCAATAATCTTACAATTTAGATTATTCTAAAATTTATATACCTACTGTAACATACTTAGAATGATGAACGGGCAAAAAAGCAGAAACCACTTTGTGTGATTTCTGCTTAACATTTACTTATCGTGCAATGCTTCTTTTAATTCATCGCTTGAATGATTCCACATTTCAATATCATGATTTTTAAGGAAGTCTCTGATAATCGCGATGTATTCATCTCCGATGTGATCGATGACCACTTTATGTTTCATAGATTTATCCATCATATTCACATGTTCAGGCATGCTTTTGTAGCCTCTGCGGATTTTTTTATTCACCATGAGGTAACATGCGGTTAACCCTGCATAATATGCACCTTGTTCACCGCGTTCAGTCGTTACCCAGCATAACCAATATTCTTTCGCTTCAGGTCCTTCGACTGTTTCTTTGTCTGTAATCCATTTTACACCTTTTTCAACATCTGCACGTGCGTGCATCGCACCGATATCAATAAATGCTTCTTTAGATTGCATGTCTATAAATACAGGTGCAACGTTATCTAAACTGATTGCCCCGATATTTGTTCCTTTATGGCCGTCTAGCGGGTCATTTTTAATAATATTGAATTTAAACCCTTTATTCTCTGCCACAAGCCACACCTCCATTATATGCTCATGTTATTCTATTTTACTGTATCATCTGTATCTTTTCGAATACAATGCACATCGTTTAATTCAGTTCATTTAAGATACTCAAAATACGTTCGCGTACTGCATCATCTTTGATATTATGAACCAGTTCTTTAGGATAATATAATTTATAATCTTGGCGATTAATTCCTGTGATACTTTGAATCACCATAGACTGACTGCTGATTTCTCGGATTTTGCCATTATGCTGAAGGAGATGAATCGGTTGGCGGTTAGACCCCGGGCGGTCATAATCATAAGGCAGATCAGAGAACGATTCGCTCACGAAATAGTAATCTGGATTAATGCCGCCGGCTTCAAACAACTCTCTCAGCTCATTCATTGTAATAATCGAACCGTCAAACGGCAGATATTTGAATAAGTCCCGATTAATAAAACGGCGTGCTAAATCACTTAAGATATCATCGTCTTCTTTAATCCATTCTTTCAAGTAATATAAGACTACCGCTTCATCCAGCTCTACATATTGTTCGATTGTCATCGTTCCTTCAAAGAACGGAATGAAATCTTTAGGGAACAGATTAAACTCATAACCTTCTTGATAGAGTGCTTTTGCACGTTTCAAACAGTTATTCAGCAAGACTTCTCCGCCTCGGCTGACCGGGTGGAAATAAATCTGCCAATACATTTGATAGCGGCTCATAATAAAGTTTTCTACCGCATGCATACCGCTGTCTTTAATCAAGACTTCCTCTTTAGTTGGACGCATTAATCTTAAGATACGTTCCATATCGAATTTGCCGTATTGCACACCTGTAAAATAAGCATCCCTTTGCAGGTAATCCATTCTATCTGCATCGATTTGAGATGAAATCATAGAAATAACCAGCTTATTAGGATGTGTTTTATTAATCACGTCTGCGACTTGTTTCGGAAAGTCTTTTGAAACTCTGCTCAGCACAGCATTCACTTCAGTATTTCCAGTAATAATGGCTTGTGTAAATGCTTCGTGATCTGTATTGAAAATCTTTTCGAAACTGTGAGAGAAAGGACCATGACCTAAATCATGCAGCAAAGCAGCACATAATGCGAGCAAACGGTCATCATCATGCCATGCTTCGCGTCCGCGAAACGACTCATCTATAATTCTGCGGACAATCTCATACACACCCAGCGAATGGCCGAAACGGCTGTGTTCTGCAGTGTGGAAAGACAAATACAGCGTGCCGAGCTGTTTAATACGACGCAAACGCTGGAATTCTTTTGTTTTTACTAAATCCCAAATGACTTGATCTTTAACATGAATATAGCGGTGAATCGGATCTTTGAATACTTTCTCTTCAAATAATTTTTTAGTGCCGTAATCTGTCTCCGCCATGAGGATCCCTCCATCTCATTCTATTCAATATATTTAAAACGCCTTTTTCATTAGCGCAAGGTCCATGACTTCCCCGTATACTTCTCGGTTATAAGCACGTACCATTTCAAAGCCTTGTTGGCGGTAGTATTCGACACCTTCTTCGTTTTGGTTATCTACTTCTAAATAAACCGCATCATATTGTCCTTTGAAATGGTCCAATCCTTTATTTAACAAGGCAGTACCATAACCTTTACGTTGTGCTTTAGGATGAATATAGTGCGCAGATAAGAAAAGTTCGCTGCCGTTAATAAAATTAGCGAACCCTACAATTTCATTATCTTCTTCTGCCACTAGGAATAATTGTTCTTTTAATCTTTTAAGCAAATGCTGCTCATTGTATGAAGCTGTCAATAACTCATTGACAGTCGTCGCAGCATAGATATTCAAATACGTGTTATACCATGCTTTTGTTGCCACATCTCTGATGCCGACAACATCCGCTGGTGTTGCTTCTCTCACTTTATGCATCGTTAATCACGTCTCCTTACATAGTTCAACTTTCAAAATGAATAAATTAATTATATCATACGAGATATAAAATTGTGTTTAAACAAACACGCGTATGACGACTTATTTATTGTTCTACCCCGCTTGCAGGGTGTTGCTAAACACAGCGCAATGTACATGATAAATATATAGTCTGAATCAGTTGTTGTGCTTATGAATATGAAAAGCATTCAGATATAACCCTAAGCGCTTCAAATCTAATACAACATATTATCTATAACGTACGTGTGCTTGCTTTTTCTTTTAATTGCTCATGCCACTGCTTGGCATGATGCATCGCGTATGTATCTTTTAAAATATCACCCGGCGCATTCGCTGTACCAATCAGATAATCTTCTAAGCGGGCACCTAAAAATTCCAAGCTGTATTCTATTTGATGCATACATGGACGTGCTTTGATTTTAGGACAATCACCGCCCACTAAAATTAAGCGAAATTCGATTTGCGCCATCTTTTCTTTAAAATCACGATAATTTTTATCGCGCAATGTTTCTGACCAGTGGTCGATGAATGCTTTCATCGAGGCTGAAACACTATACCAATATACCGGCGACACCAATATCACACTATCGCTTTCTAACACACGATCAATAATATCAGGATAATCATCCAAGTAGCCGTCAATTTGTCCCCCATTATGTCTGACGTCCCTGACAGGTGCGAAGCGGTATTGCGTTAAATCAATCCATTGATAATCTAAACCCTCTACAACCAATTTTGCGAGTGAAGCAGAATTGCCTTCTGGTCTGCTTCCTCCGAATATAACAGTTATCATGTGCAGGTTCCTTTCTGGAATATAAGTGAACTTTTTATGAACATTGTTATCTCTTGTTTAATAAGCCTAATTATAGGTTACATTATTTAAATATACCAACTTAATGAATCTAACGTAAATTTTTTGTAAAAAATGCGAATACCTTCAAGATAGACTGGGTATATGAACTGAGTAAGAAGGATAAAAAGTACCCTATTCAATCAAGCAAAAGGGACTAAAAAACTCAATAAAAGGTGATTAAAATATGGATGATACGAGCTTTGGTAACATTTATATTGACTCGCAGCCTGTAACGTTAGATTGGGACACTTTAGTAACTGATGAATCTGAAATGGCAGTTGATGGCATCCCGCCATCTCTTATAGATAAATGGGTGAAAAGAAAAGAACTTATCCCATCGTATACAAAGGACAATTTGCGTCATTTCTATACTAAAGATGTTTTAAATGCTTGCAGGTCATATGTAAAAGTTTATTGAGAATCCACTACCACGAGACAACAACAGCATTATCCGCAGTCAATATGCGATGAATCTCGCGATAGTTTAACTAAAGAAAAACAGACCTGATGTGATGTATAAACATGCACATCATCAGGTCTGTTTTTCATATTGTAAAATAAAACGGCTCTATAATAAATTCGGTTGATGAGATAACCTTACGGTTATTTCTCAATCGAATTTTTTGCATAAAAAGGGCGCAACCTCCTAATATTTAAGTTACCAACACAAATAAAGAGAGGAATTGCGCTTATGACACATTGTATAGCAAAAATACTTGATTATAAAGAGAAAAATATTACTTTCGCTGATGATGTTCAGGAAATTTACTTTAACTTGGTAAGAACTCTACTATTTAAAGGCACTTTGACATATACACCAGAATGTTGTGAAAACTGCGGAGCAGTAAATGAAAACCATAGAATAGTAAAGAATGGTAAAAGAAAAACGATGATAAAGCTTATGAAAATTCAAGGTAGTCCTAGTTATTTAGAACTCAAAAAACAAAGGTTCTTTTGTCGTTCATGCCGTTCATCATTTGTTGCAAAGACGAATTTTGTGAAAAAGCATCATAATTTCTGTAATAAATTAGCACTGCATATTCTGTATCAAAGCCATGAGAATAGGTCTTGCAAAGGCATTGCTTACGATAACGATGTTAGTTCTGCTTCTGTAATACGTTATATTAATAAAACTGCAAATAGTGTTAAGTTAGGTCCATTTAATGAACTGCCTAAACATATCATGGTGGATGAATTCAAAAGTGTTAAAAATGTAGTAGGTAAAATGAGTTTTATATTTTGTGATGGTGATACGCATCAAATCGTAGATATTTTACCTGATCGTAGAAAGCGTGCATTATTTGCTTATTTTATCCGGTTTGATAGAGAAGTAAGAAAAAGAGTTGAAACAGTTACAACCGATATGTACAGCCCATATATTTCTTTATTTAAGCAGTTATTTCCAAATGCGAAAATCATTTTAGATCGATTTCACCTTGTTCAAGCATTAAATAGAGAACTCAATAGAGTTCGTATCAGGGTAATGAATGAAAAAAGGCATAAGGATGGCAAATACTATAGAAAACTTAAATATTATTGGAAGCTTATTCTTAAACCTTAGGAATCCTTGCACAGTACGCTTTATAAAGATAACAAGCTTTTCCCAGGATTAGAATCAGAAAAATCAATGATAAATTTTATTTTGGATGAAAGCCCAGAGTTAAAGGATGTCTATGACAAAGTAAATGCGCTTCGTACATCAATAAAGAACAATGAAAACCATAAATTAACTCATCAAATTCTTAAATACCTTAAGGATAGAGATACTGATGGTGGACTTAAAAGAGTACTTAAAAGCTTTAGAAGTTTTTTACCAGAAATTATGAATGCATTAAATCATCCTGGTCGCTCAAATGGTCCTATAGAAGCTATTAATAATAATATTAAAGTACTAAAAAGAATCGCTTATGGATACAGAAATTTCTATAACTTCAGGAGTAGAATTCTAATTAAATTCAAGCTATTAGCTAAGAAAAAACATCGTTTCCATACCCCATTGCCTAAAGCAGCTTAAAATAAAAAATGCTCAGTTAGTAATACTAAATTCCATAGGAATTAAATCAATACTAGCTGAGCGACATAGTTAATGGTAACTATAATATTTGATTTCAATTTTTATGCATCAACTGAATTTGACATAGAGCCAATAAAACTAAGCCAGTACAGGTGCAAGATTTTACGCTCATAAACTCACATGGTTCTCTATCTTTAATTGAAAGTAGTCCATACGCAAAAGCGCATTACTTCTTCAATTTAAAAGTACAAAAATAAATTTATAGAAAAGTGTTGTTTTGTACTACATTAATTCGGAAACTTATTAAATTTCACATAATCAAATTAATCAATGTATATCCATTTTACTTTTGAACAACCGCTTTATAAATCTTCATTCTTTTTGCTAATACCAATTCCAATAGCTAATCCTATAAAGGTCCCCATAGGAAAACCGAATATAAAACTAAATAGCACAGCAAAACCTAATATATATATCGACGGATATATATACTTCTTGTATTTATTCATAATTCTATAACTCCTTTTCTTATGGACATAATCCCAAAAATAATTCCCTTCTTATCAAGATTTAAGAAGGGAATTACAATATTAACAATTTGGGTTAGTTTCAACAGAGTGAGCAGCACCAGCTAGACCCCCAGCAACCATTCCAGCCGGACCAGCAACGCCTAGACCAGCTAAACCTCCAGCTACAGTTTCTCCGCCTTCAGCTAATAAACATTTACCTTGATCCTTTTTACCACCATAAATTTTTGTAAGTTTATTATTTTCGATTTTTTCATATTCAACCCTCTTTTCTATTTAATTTTATGCTATCATAAAAAATATTTCAAATCAATTCAACATTTTTATTTGAATAATTTAATTTTATCCAAACAATCAAACACGATGTTTCTTTTAATTTCAGGTTATATATTATGCATATTTTCCTCAAAATACACTTGCGTATCTCATTAATAAAAACCCTGATTCTTTCAAATATAATTAACATTGATAGTCATGTATTTCATCAAGAAGTTACATAGTAATTTCGACTTTACCTTGCCTCCTTGGCATTCCTAGCATACAGCGTTGTAACTCGTGATTATCTTATGAATTTAAAGACCATCTAAAAAATACAACTAATATTGAAAATAAACTAATAATTAATTTTCTGAATGAATATCTCAGCAGGGCAGTATTAAGGATAGTTAGTCCTTAACACTGATTGTTTAATCACATCATATATATTTAAATGGCCTAGATACAAGTGCAGTAGACGACATTATCGCAACCATTAATTTTTTTACATTAATGGGAACTAAAACAAATAGCACCTTATCTGGCGTCGATAAAATAACTGCTCTTCGTGATATAGATAACAAAAAACAATTTACAAGTTTTATTAATATATAAATACTGACTCTACACTAAAAAATATAAGTATCACTAATATATCAACCATAAAATATTTTAATATGAACGAAAAATGATATGAAAATCAAATATATTCAGCAATATGAAAAAAAGATTGTGGACCCACATGCATTGCGATGATTTCTCAGTACTTTGGGAAATGCGTTTCTATCCCAAAATTAAGGGAATACGCTAAAACAGATAAGTCTGGAACTAATCTTTTTGGAATGATAAAAGCTGGTGAAAAAATTGGACTTAATTTAAACTGTGTTCAAGCAAACTCGGTAGAAGAATTACAAAATATAGAATACCCATCAATAGTTCATATTATTAATCAACAAGGATATCATCACTTTGTCGTATTAGATAAGATAAAAGGCGATAATGTTTACGTGGTTGATCCTGCTAAAGGAAAGTATAAAATGTCTAGCAAATATTTCGAAAAAATAAGGTATCATTTCATTGTCAAATACTCTATTTTTATATTCATAACTGATAACAGCACTCTGCGACCATTTTCGTCTTTTCCTCAAGTCATCAGCACAAGTAATAAAACTTGGATTCTTAATCCAGAGCCCTTTAGCTCCACAGTGTATTCGGTTCTCTTCATAGCGTTCTTGTGCTAATTCAGACGCATAAATCACTGTTTCATATTCATAAATTTTGTGTTTAACTTCTTGCCATCTAATTTGTTGTACATTGCCTCACTAAACTTTATTGTTGATAGTTTAAGGGGAACGTCCAAGTTATTTTGCGGTATTTCTATTTGAAAAAACAAGCTTAAGTAAAACTTGATTTGATTATTTATATGAAAGCTTTTCCTCTTATTTGATTTCAAATTAAAATGAATTCACATTACGTCGCTATTTCTAGGTGGCAAACTTAACTCTAAAATCTACCGTAATAAAATACTTAAAATAGCGGAAAATAACTTACACACTTAGTTAGAAAAAACCTATGAACACCAGAAAAACAGACCTAATGTGACGTATTACACGCACATCATCAGGTCTGTTTTTCAATGGATTTCGGTATATATTTATTCAGCTTGTTTACGTTTCGCTAATTTTTCTTTAAGTTTTCGGTCTTGTTCTTCTTTTCTGCGTTTACGTTCTTCATTACGTTGACGCAAGCGCTCTTCTTCTTCTGGATCACGCGGTTTTTGAAGTTGCTTTTCAACTTTCTCCATTAACTCATCTTCTGTTAATGCTGCTAAAGGGCGGTTGTTGACGAACGCAAATGTCTTTCTGCGACCTGGACCACAGTATGATTGGCAGCCTATTTCTATTTCAGCTTCTGGATCTAATTTCTTTAATTTTCTTTCTAGGGATTTGCAATTAACGGCTTGGCAATCATCACAAATCAAAAATTTGTTTTGCACTGCTATGTCCACCTCACTTTATCTCTATAATCATCTATTTTCTCTAACGACTTCTATTATTTAACCTTATCTATTCTACGCTTTTTCCGTAAAATTTCAAGTCCCAATTCTTTGAACCGTATGATACTCAGTCTTTAACACCTTAACAGAACATTGAAATCTGCTATAAAAAAACTGCCGCACTGCAATGGTTCACAGTGAGACAGCACACTATATTATTGACCTTGATAAACGTGGAACGGCAGTGGTTTGATGTTTGCTGCTTTCCAGCTGTTATAAATCATTTTGCGGTGTTTTTGGTTGCCGATAATCGCTATACCGCAGTCTCCGCCGCCTGCACCTGATGTTTTAGCAGCAGCATTATAAGTTTCTGCGATATCGCATAATTGTTTAAGCTGAGGTGTTTCAATGTCGACAATTGCTTCTGCATCCATCATTTGGATGATAGAACGGTTGCGTCGAATCATAGCTTGTACACCTTTTAAATTGTTCGTTTTGAAAGCATAGATCAAACGCTCGACACAAGATTGAGATTGTTCTAAGAAACGGCTGTAAAACTCTGGATCTGATTTTAATCGTTTCACTTCACTGACTAAGTAAGGAGATGACGCTGGAGAACCTGTCCAGCCGATAAGCACTTCCATATTCTCAGGGGCTTGCAAGGGTTCAGTATATAATCCCGGCCAGTTTTTCTTTACCACTTCAGCAACAGAAGACGTTTCAATCTGCTGCATGACCCAATCATGGTCGAAAGTACTGTAAGCTAACCAGCCAGTAAAGACACTGACTGCAATGTCGCCGCATGAACTTAAACTTTGCAGTTTCATATTCGCAATCACCGCAAGTTTATAAATATTTAAATTCGCTAAATCCAGCTCATAAAATTCATTCAGTGCTTTAACGACAGAAACTAAAACAGCAGCACTCGAACCTAAACCGTATTTATGGCCAGAGGCATCATCTAAATTGCTGTCGATCACTAAATCAAAGTGTTTCAGCGCTTTACCGCAGCTTTTAGCATATTGCTCGAAGACTTCAACTGCAGTAATCACATATTCTAATTGTTTAGCCGCATTCGCATCTGAGACTGCAATCTTATCGCCTTCTCTTTGGAATGTAATCGGCTCATGATGCAGCGTTTTAGAATGAATTGAACCGCCGTTATTTGCGGCTGCTGTATCTATCGTAGCCGTCACAAAACGGTCCACTGCTATCAATACAGACTTATAACCTGGTTCCGTTACTGCATATTCACCTGCGATATAGAGTTTGCCTGGCGCTTTGACTGTAATCATGATTCATCTTCCTCATTTATAATTTCAATCCCAGTACCGATATCACTTGCGATAATTTGGTCTTGATCAAAGTAAGTTGTTAATTTATCGATGACTGCTTGCTGATGCTGTTTTTGTACTAATACTTTTACATTAGGACCTGCATCCATTGTGAAGTATGCCGGCAATCCTGCTTCGCGGCATTCATGTACTAAAGCCATAGCTTCATAACTTTCCGGCACCAAATATGTAAATGGCGGTTGTGCCCCTAAGTTTGTCGCATGCATGCGCAGTCCATTCTCTTCAAATACTTCGCCTAAACGTTTGAAATCTTTAGCTGCAATCGCGGCTTTTGCTTCTTTGATATCCGCATCAATATGGTCTAACCAATATTGGTAAAAGCGAGAAGTATTGCGTGTTAAAGACATCCCAGCACGGCTTTTTACTTTTTTAGATTTTTGATTAATCACTACGAAAATCATTGCCAAATTATCTTCCCAATGATCTGCATCGATGGCATGTGCATAAGACGTTTCATCATCATGGCCTTTTTCCCATTCCGCAAATCCTCCGTAAATACTGCGGCTTGCAGAACCTGAACCGCGTCTAGCGAGGCGGGATAAATCTTTATCAGACAACTGCATGTCCAACGCTTCATTGCATGCAGCCGCAAGTGCCGCAAACGCACTGGCAGAAGAAGCTAATCCAGCTGCCGTCGGCACAAAATTAGTGCTGTCGATATGTGCTTTCATGTCAGTACCTGCGCGTGCTCTGACAATGTCTAAGTATGCTGAAATTTTTTGCGTTTCTTTGTCATCCGCTTCTTCCCCGTTTAAGAAGAAACGGTCCTTTTCAAATTGCGCATCAAATGTTGCACGTGTTTCCGTATAAAATTTATCCAAAGTCAGCGACAAACTATTATTCATTGGAATAATCAGTGCATCGTCTGCTTTCCCCCAATATTTAATCAACGCAATATTCGTATGCGCTCTCGCTTTGCCCGTCTTAGCCAATTGAATTAACCTCCTAAATTCTCTATCCACGTATGATTAGCACCCGCTTCTTTTACCGCTTGTGCTACCTTTTTCGCTGTCGCATAATCTTTCACTAACGTAATGACACTGCCGCCGCGGCCACTGCCTGTCAGCTTGCCTGCCACAGCACCTGCTTGTTTTGCCACTTGCAACAACCGATCAATTTTCGGATGACTGACTGTCAATGTCGCTAGATACGATTGGCATTCATTGAAAATGTCAGCTAACGCTTCAAAGTTATGCGTGTTGATGGCTTGATTTGCTGCATGTACCAGTCGGCCGATACGTTCGATAAACTGCATATTCTCATGATTATGCTGTACAAGTTCATGCACATCGCTCACTGCCTCTTTGGTATTCCCTCTGATGCCGGTATCTAAAACGACCATATATCCCGCAACATTCAAAGTTTTCAAAGGTGTAAAGACACCTTCTTGGAACCATGTCGGTTTATTCGACACAATCGTTTGTGCATCGATACCGCTAGGTTTCCCATGCGCAATCATTTCTGCCCAGTTGACATGTTCAATCAATGCTTCATCAGATAAAGGTTTGCCCATATAGTCAAAAGCAGCTCTAGTGAAGGCTACGGCTACAGCAGCACTAGAACCTAAACCTCTTGAAGGCGGTAATTGTGCATCGATTTTAATCATCACAGGTGAATCAATATGATTTTCTTCTTCGAATTTGCTGATTAATGCATGTAAATGCTCCGGTGCATCCGCAACTTCGCCTTCATAGACATCACTGATCATCGTAGACACTGCCAATTCCGGCATTTCTTCAATTTCAACTGTTACTTTACCAGAGGAAAACGGAATTGCAATCGCAGGCTGGCCGAACGTCACCGCATGTTCACCTACTAATATGATTTTCCCATTAGATTCCCCGTAGCCTTTTTGTGTCATATCTGCATCACCTTTAATACTTTCCTAGTTTCTCAAAGTATATTGAATTCCTGTTGTATACATGCAAAGACCTCCAGCCACTTTCTTTGTTGCCCTTATGAAAATGACAGGAAGCTTATGCATGGGACTTAATTAATATACTCATTTATTTTTCAACCTATATATTTTTGTCATTTATAAAATATGTTGCACTTTACTGTTCACTTTTCTTCAAACACCGTTTTATTATACCCTATTTATCTCGATGTTTTATCATACCTAAGTTGTAAAATTAATACCTGATAATAAACTACTTCCTCATTCTACCGAAAATTCCACTTTATTTAAACGATTTGATCATATCTTTGTCATAAAATCCTCGTATTCCAATTATAAAAACCAGCACTCAGGCAACAGAAAAGGGATGTAAACAGCTTGTGCAGCTATTTTACATCCCTTTATGATTAATCGTTCATTTTCGCATTTATTTTTGCATTGCGTTCTATCATACGCTCGAAATACTTTTCGAATCTTTCCCATTCTTCATCGCTGATCGGTTCCATATTTAATGTTGCGCCTAAATCTTTAATCGCATAAAGCAATTTAAACATCACATCTTGAACCGTCATGGAATGTCCAAACAAAGTTTCAAGCGAAGCCATACAAGATGGATCAATATCAGGATATTTAAACTTCGTTGTTTCTCCTTGCAAAGCTCTGTCATAGAAAGCTTTCATCATTTCAGCACGTTCTTCGCCTGAACCTTCTACACAAAGATAAACTTGTACCGCAATACCGCCTCTCACTCTGCGTTGAGAAATACCAGCAAACTTTTTGTCATTGATACTCAAGTCGAATTTTCCCGGGCAATAAGAGCGTTCAATTTCTTTCGTTTCGATAGTAACATGTTCATCTTCGAACATTTTATCGACTACTAAATACATTAAGTTGAATGCTTCGTCTATTGAAACTTCGGTCTTGCCCTTAAAGATAAGGGAGAAATTCAAAATACCTTGATCGAGCACCACACCTAAGCCGCCTGAATTGCGGACAATTACATTATAGCCGCGTTCATCGACCAAATAGCGTATGCCGTCATTTAAATGCGGCAAGCGTGCATCATGTGTACCTAGTATTACGGTATGCTGATGAATCCAAGTGCGGACGACACTGCATGATAAATCCTTGCCCGCACTTTCTGAAAATGTATCATCAAATGCAAAAGACTGCATCGGCGCAAAGCCTGTAGAATGGTCAATATAACGCCATTCTTGATCTTTAAAATAGCGCTCTGCCAAATCCATTATTGCAATGTTTGTGCTGCAGTGATGATTGATAAGTTGAAGACATCTTCAGTTGAGCAGCCGCGGCTTAAGTCGTTTACTGGAGAATTCAAGCCTTGCAATACAGGTCCGATTGCTTCATAACCGCCTAAACGCTGTGCAATTTTATAGCCGATGTTGCCTGCTTCTAAGCTAGGGAACACAAAGACATTTGCATCGCCGTTGATTTTAGCGTCTGGTGCTTTTTTCGCTGCAACTTCTGGTACGATTGCTGCGTCGAATTGGAATTCGCCGTCAATAACAACATCGTTTAAACCTTCTGATTCAGCTTTTTCTTGTGCTGCTTTTGTTGCTTGTGCTACTTTTTCAACGTCGTCTGATTTTGCAGAACCTTTTGTTGAGAAGCTTAATAACGCAACTTTAGGGTCCATACCGAAGCTTTTCGCTGTTTTTGCACTTTCTACAGCAATTTCAGCTAAGTCTGTTGCTTCTAGTGTCGGGTTGATTGCACAGTCGCCGAATACATATTGTTCATCTTCTTTAATCATGAAGAACACACCTGAAGTTTTCGCAACGCCTGGTTTTGTTTTGATAATTTGCAATGCAGGACGTACAGTATCGCCTGTAGAGTGTGCAGCACCGCTGACAAGCCCTTCTGCTTTACCTGTATAAACAAGCATTGTACCGAAGTAGTTTACATTGTTCAGCATATCTTCTGCTTGTTCTTTTGTCGCTTTGCCTTTACGACGTTCTACAAATGCTTCCACCAATTCTGGTTTCAATTCACTTGTTTCTGGTGTAATAATTTCGATGCCTGAAATATCTAAACCTTTGTCTTCTGCGAGTGATTTGATTTTGTCTTCATCACCTAAAACAACAGGTTCCACAAAATCTGAAGCTTGTAATTTTGTTGCTGCAGTTAATACACGTTCATCTTCACCCTCAGGTAATACGATTCTTACATTCTTTCCTGAAAGTTTGTCTTTCAATACATCTAATAAACTAGGCATAATATCCTCCTTGGAAATCACGGTTTTATAAATTTTTTCATCCATTATTATACGCTATTTTACAAGTAATTACCACGCTCTTACTTTCAATCAATTTGTATGCTTTGCATCAACCTTTATGATAAACTTTGATGTGAATCAATAGATATTTCAAAGGAGCGATAATAATGAGTCAAGCAGCAGAAACATTAGATGGTTGGTACAGCCTCCATTTATTTTATGCAATCGACTGGCCGACATTACGTCTTGTACCTAGTGAAGACCGTCAAGAAATTGTCAAAGAATTCCAAGACTTCTTAGACAAATTAGGTTCAGTACGTAAAGATCAAAACGGTGATCACGCACTGTATAATATTACAGGCCAAAAAGCAGATGTTTTACTTTGGGTATTACGTCCAGAAATGCAAGAGCTTAACGCTATTGAACTTGCATTAAACAAATTACGTATCGCAGATTACTTTATCCCAACGTACTCATACGTATCTGTTATCGAATTAAGCAACTATCTTGCAGGCAAATCAGACGAAGATCCATATGAGAACCCGCATGTTAAAGCACGTCTTTATCCTGAATTGCCGCATTCAGATTATATCTGCTTCTATCCAATGAACAAACGCCGCAATGAAACATATAACTGGTATATGCTTTCAATGGATGAACGTAAAAAATTAATGTATGACCACGGTATGATTGGTCGTAAATATGCCGGTAAAATCAAACAATTCATCACTGGCTCAGTTGGATTTGACGATTACGAATGGGGCGTTACATTATTTGCAGATGACGTACTTCAATTCAAGAAAATCGTTTATGAAATGCGCTTTGATGAAACAACTGCGCGTTATGGCGAATTCGGCAGTTTCTTTGTCGGCCATAAATTACCTGAAGACAGCTTAGAAAAATTCTTCAGTATTTAACAAACAACTAATGAGATAAAAACAGAGGGCGTAAGCTATGTGTTACACATAGGCATACGCTCTCTGTTTTTAAATTTCATTATTATTCAACTTTCACCTATTTATCTTTCAACCAATACATCATATAAATTACAATATACGCAAACAATGCGAATCCTAATAAATGCTCTATATCATACTTATCTAAAATAGGGTTCAAAAAATGATCACTTGTCACTATGTTGAAAATCATGGGTAAAATCGTGCATAACACAGCTAATTTCAAACTTTTTATTGCTCGTTGTGAATCAAACATAATTATCCCTCCAAAACAACATTTTGTATATGTTAATTATACAATTTCGGAAGATAAATATGTATAGCTATTTTACAAAACCATCATAATTTCACAAATAAAATTTAACTATCGCAATAAAAGAACAAATGAGAACTCACACTCACATATGTGTTGTGGTGCAAGTTCTCTTTAACAGAATCTATATTTTGGTGTGATTCATTAATTAAAGCAGAATGCTAGCCAGCACCGAGTAATGAATGACACCTATGTACCACACGTATGCTGGCTATCTGAGCCTGCATGCTAGCGGCACGTTCTTCGGCATCTACCACTCCCAATGTTGGCAGCTTCTGCCGTATAGTATAAGCATACAACTGCACGGCTTGAATGCAGTGTTGCTCATCCCTCCTGTAGTGTCCTTGGAGAACTTTGCCACTACTTGTTTAGCAGGTTAACTGTGAAGCGGTTACCGTCGCTACCCAGTTAACACACTTCAACAGTCAACCACTATAACTTTAACCGTTTTGAAATATTTGAAACATTGGATAGAATATTGGATTATTTGATTGCCTTCTTTTAATTATATAAAGTCAATTATGAAATTATTGATAGGATAAAAAATACATTTACTGTGTAAAACTCACTATCGATAACGGGTTGGTATATGAATACCTCATTTTTCAAAATTTACACAATCGAAACGAATTCTTCGGTTGTTTCTCTCATTGTTTTCCTACATAATTGATGTATTGATTTGAATATTCACAAAAATATAAGGACAACTTTACGACAGAAGAAAATGAGTGATGATATGGAATTAGATAACAGAGTAAGTTATATAGAAGATACGCCTAAAGAACGCCTAGCGAAAGATACGATTATGCTTGCAGGACGTATATTATTAGAGTCTGGTGCCGAAGGTACTCGTGTCGAAGGTACGATGACACGTATTGCGGAAACATTAGGTTTTAACCAAAGCAACAGCTTTGTGACTAATACAGTGATCAACTTCTTGCTTGATAATCAAACAACGCCAAGAATGTATAGAATCGAATCACGTGATACCAATTTAATTAAAATTTCCCAAACCAATTCTGTTTCTCGTAAATTAGCATCTGGTGATATTAGTTTAGAAGAAGCTTACACACGTTTGAAACAGGTCTATAGAACTAAACAAACACATGATTTAATTTATAAAGGAATAGCTGCCGCTATCATTTCAATCAGCTTTTTATACTTGCAGACGGGTAATTTCGTAGATATTATTGCGACCGTTTTTGCTGGCTCCCTTGGTTATCTGGTTGTAGAAATGCTCTACCGCGCTAATTTAAAAACTTTATTTATACCAGAATTTCTAGGTTCTGTTGTAATCGGAGGGATTGCAATACTCGGAAATAATATGGTCCCCGACGGTTCGCTCTCTGCGATTATTATCGCCGCAGTCATGCCGATTGTCCCAGGAGTGTTAATTACCAATGCAATCCAAGACTTATTCGGGGGACACATGATGATGTTCACGACTAAATCATTAGAAGCACTCGTTACTTCGTTCGGCATAGGTGCAGGCGTAGGTACGATGCTGCTGATATTTTAAAGGAGGAGGCTGACACAACATGTTATATTGGATTTCTCACTTTTTCTTTAGTTATATTGCCTCCCTCTTCTTTTGTGTCATTTTCGATGCGCCGAAGCGCATGTATGTATGGGCAGGATTAGTAGGATCATGCGGATGGATGGTTTATATCTTTTTATATTCCGGTCTGCATATTCATACAATCTATGCTTCTTTCTTCGGCAGTTTAGCACTTGGTTTGCTGAGCCATATCATGGCTCGGTTGAAAAAAGAACCAGTCATTATCTTTATGGTACCTGGTATTATCCCCTTGGTACCTGGAGGACTTGCATTCGACACCACAAAAAGCCTGGTGATACTTCAATTTAACAAAGCAGTACCTACCATGCTTGAGGTTACTTTAATTGCCGGTGCAATTGCGGCAGGTCTTCTTTTTGCCGATCAGCTTTCACGTCTTTTGATTACTTGGAAGAGTGCAGTAAAACAAAAAGTAAAATGAATTTCAGAATACAAAACGTCTCCTTTCTATCGAAAGCGAGGCGTTCTTTAGTACTTATCCATATATTTCTCTATCGGTCTTGCTTTTTATTTTCCGAATATTTAAAATATAATTAAAGCGTTTACATAAGATTCAGGAAGAAGGAAGACATCATGAAAAAGCTTAAATTGACCCTTAAAGGATCACTTGCTGAACAAAAGTTTCTCGAACAGAAAAAACAAGAAGGTTATTATTTAACACGTGTTATCAACGGCGTTTATACTTTCAAACATAATCCTGCAGTTAAGAATACAAAACTCCAGGTCAACTTTATTAAAACAAAGGATATAGAAACGCAACCTGCGCTCGATAACAACAGTCCTTATTTCGCAATGACAACCAAACAACTCAACTACTCAAAACATACATTGGTGTACAGCTATTTAAAAGACACTGAAAACCCTATCTATAGCAACACAGATACTAAAGCAGAAGAATATCAATACCTTAAACACTTTCAAAATACCATCTTAACTCTTGCTATTTTAGCGTTATTTATCTGTATTGCTTTATGGGCTCATTTCACTTCAATCGGCTATACAAATGTAATGGCACCATTACCTATGAAAATCATGAGCGGTGTATTTATTGCGATAGTACTATTTTATTTGATGATTAAACACCGAATCAGAACAAGCTGTCCAACTTACGTCGATCAGTTCTACCTCAGTTATTCCGTTTCCATTCGAACAACTGATGGACCGCCTGACTTAAATAAGCTCAAACATTTAGGCGCATGGCGTTACGTGCTGGAAAAGAACGGTAAATATTACTACAACTTGCACAGCAAACAACCAAAAGACTCCATCATCCACTCTATTTGTACAAGATTAGACATGAAACCAGAACAAATCTTTGTATATTCAGCATTGGATTTATTTCCTGTTCGCGGGCACTTTTAATACGTTTATATGCATAAAGCAATATAATTAAACCGCACTTCCCTCTTCATCGGAAAGTGCGGTATTTATGTTTACTTGTTTGATTTGCTGAAACGTTTCTTCACAAATAATAGAACTAAAATAATAAATAAAATAACTAAGACGATAAGTACTATACTTGAGAATGAATCGAATGCAGCTGAAATTTTCGGCCAAGCTGATCCTGCTTGCTGACCTAATATTACAAGAACGGTGTTCCAAATTAATGTACCAAGTGTGGTAAAGATTAAGAATGGTATGAGTCGCATGCCTGTTGTTCCGGCTGGAATTGAAATCAGGCTTCGAATCACTGGAATAAATCTTGCGAAGAAAACAACTTTATTGCCGTGTGTATCAAACCAGTCATCTGCTTTTTCTATGTCGCTTGCTTTAAAACGCAATATTTTTCCTACTTTACCGTTTACCAGTTTCTGCAATCTTTCTACAGAGAGCAGTCGTCCTACATAATAAAGTACAATAGCGCCTGCTACTGAACCTAGTGTAGACGCAATAATTACACCAACAACGTTCATATCTGAATGCAACGTTAAAAATCCGCTGAAAGTTAAAATCAATTCAGAAGGGATTGGAGGGAAGATATTCTCTAGAGCGATTAATAAGAATACTCCCAGGTAACCAAACTGATCGATAAAATTTTCGACCATCTGTTCCATAAGGTTCCTCCTATTTATTATTTAGAAAAACAACAGATTCCTTTCTATCTGCTTTTTCCTTACTCGCTATAACTTATAAAAATTCCAAGCATTTTGCAAGTAAAATAGGGTTGCTTAACAAACTCTATAAACGATTAAAGGTGAGGCACCTTTAATGATGGCCTCACCTTATTTAAAAGTATCTATTGATTTTTATAATTTGAATCTCTTGTATTTGAAGGTCTATCTGTTTCTGGTGTGTCGTTATCTCCCGGTTCTTCAATAATCTCATCTACTCTTTCTTGACTTGTATCAAGTATCAAGCGGCTGAGTTCATCTTTATCGATACGTTTAAGCTTAGGATAACGTACGATGAAGAAAATCAAACCTAACACTAGCCATGCGATTAAAGCAATATAAGATGGTAATGATAGAGCGGCTGGTGATCCTGGGATTAATAATAATCCTAAGAAAATAAACGCAAATACCGAACCAACAATCGCAAAGGTTTTATAAACCGGAGCGTAAGTATTGCTTGCTTTGTTATAGCTGAATAATTTCGCAGCTGATAAACATGTGACTAAGTATGCGACTGATACACCCGTTGAAGACATATCTACAATCCAAGTTAATGCAGTACGTCCTAACCATGGCGCAATCAGTGTTAAAGCACCCAAGAATAAAATAGCGACATACGGTGTTTTGTATCTTGAATGCAGTTTACTGAATATTCCCGGCATAATTCCTGAACGGCCCATTGAGAATAATAAACGGCTTGAACTCATCAAGAAACCGTTAAGTCCTGTAAAGATACCCATGATGATTGCGATAGCAAGTATGAATAAACCAATGTAGCCGAAAGCTTGTTGTGTTACAGCACCTGTTAACCACAAGTTGCCGTTTAAGCTTTCACTGCTTTTGCTTAACCATGCTGTATAAAGAATCATCAAGACATACGTCCCTGCTGCCGCAAGCAAACTGTAAACAATCAGTTTGAATGTTTTATTCGGCGCAAAGTCGAATTCTTCTGCGGTTTGCGGAATGTTATCAAACCCGACATATGCCCATGGCGCTACAGCCACTATCAAGATAATTGAAGTAAACCAGCCTTTGGACTCGTTAGTTAAAGGTTGTAAATTACTGAATGAAAATTCGCTTCCGAAAAACGATCCGAAGAACATCAGTAGTACAACTATTACCATCGCAACACAGAAATAATACTGCAAGCTCCCTGACACGTGTGCACCACGTATCGTAATAAACGTAAAGAGTAATAATAAAACGGTTGCGATAATAATTTCAGTGATGTAAACATCCCATCCGGCGATGGTGTAAAGTTTACCATGCTCGAGTACGCTCGGCATCATAAACTTCAAGAGTAAACTAAAGGCGGTCGCATTCAATGCGACAACACAAATATAACCAAAAGTTAAAAACCATGATGAGAAGAAACTCACATACCTCCCAAAGCTTAAATAACTGAAGGCAAAAGCGCCTCCTGATACTGGGAAGTGTTTCACAAGTGCCCCGTAACTTACACCAATAATAATCATTAATAATGCACCAATTGTAATACCGATTGCTGCTGAAATCGGACCTGATTGTTTAATCCAGTCCCCAGGCAATATAAAAGAACCCCAGCCTATACATGAACCATAGGCAATTGCCCAGACGAACTTTTCTGACAGGTTCTGTTGTAAATCTCCTCGGTCTACTTTTTTATGGTGTTTTCTATCTCTTTCTCCCATAATAAAAAATTCACCTCATTCGATACATTATACCCTGTGAGATGAATTTTTGAACCGTTTATTGGTTTATTTTTTTAATTTTAGTGATTGTACGAGTAAAGTTACCCAAGAAGCGATAAATAACACGCCTCCGATTGGTGTAATTGCACCTAAAGGTTTGATTTGTGTTAATGATAATACATAAAGTGAGCCGCTGAAGATGACAATACCGCCAAACATCATCCATCCTGCAGCTTTTAAGTTTAATTTAGTTGTACCGCTTAAAATCCCGATACCGACTAACCCTAAGCTGTGATACATTTCATATGTTGTTGCTTTATTCCACACATCTAAATAGTGCGGTGATAATTTATCAGCTAACGCATGTGCACCGAATGCTCCTGTCGCAACTGATAATGCAGCACACCCTGCACCGAGTGCTACAAATGTTTTCATTGATTTAAGATTCATTGCTTAATCGCTCCTTTATAGTTAAAAGTCAAATATAGAATCGCCATTGCCGAGTTGGTCATCAGTTACCATTTTATTAGAAGCACCTGGCGGTGTCGATGAATTCGGTGTTTCTGAATTAGAAGCAACCTTGCCGCCCATCGCTTTGATTTCCTCAGCAGACACACCGGATGTTGAAGGAGATTGTTTTTGCACTGAAGTATGCGCAGCAGGTTGCTGATACGGTGCTGATTGTTTCGCATACACTTTGCTTGTATCAGACGGTTCTGCATCTGTATAAAGCGAAGTCAATGTATGAATCGCATACATATGCTTATTAAATTCCGCTTCGCTGTGCGCTTCATCTGCCTGCACTAATTCACGTTCAATCAATGCGATTAATTTCTCTTTGTTCATCGCATTTCCCCCTCTCCGCACCAATTCACTGGTGTTTGATCATGTGCTTCTAAATAAGCATTCGCCCGTGAATACGGTTTAGAACCAAAGAAACCGCGGTACGCTGATAATGGGCTCGGATGCACAGACTTAATCACATCATGCTTGGTTGTATCAATCAGCTTTTCCTTTTGTTGTGCGGGTTTGCCCCATAAAATAAACACCACATGGTCTCTATGGTCAGAAACAGCTTTGATAATCTCATCTGTAAAGATTTCCCAGCCTATGCCGCGATGAGAATGTGCCTCGCCTTGACGCACAGTTAAAACAGTATTTAACAACAGCACACCTTCACGTGCCCAGTCCTGCAAATGAGATACTGTACGCTGACAACCGATATCATCAGCTAATTCTTGGTACATATTGCGCAATGAAGGCGGGAATTTAGCCCCAGGCTGTATCGAGAACGCCAAACCATGCGCTTGTTTTGGACCATGATAAGGATCTTGTCCCAATATCACGACTTTCACCTTTTCAAATGGTGTTAAATCAAAGGCTTGATAGATATTTTCTCTGTCTGGATAGACAGTTTGTGTCGTATATTCTTTCTCTAAAAAATCATGCATCGCTTTGAAATCATGACGGCTTGTTATGTCATGAAATACTTCAGACCACTCCATGGTATCACCTCAAACATATGATAACACAGGATATATCAAAAAGTTCAATCCTCCCTTGGAATCGTGTTATGATTAAAGAAACGAAAACGTTAGGGAGTGTAGTATTATGGCATTGAAAAAAGTATTAACAATTGCCGGTTCAGATACAAGTGCCGGTGCGGGAATGCAAGCAGATTTAAAAACATTCCAAGAATTAGACACTTACGGAATGGTCGCTTTAGCAGCGATTGTGACTATGGACAAAGAAACATGGTCGCATGATGTAACACCTATTCCATTTGATGTCTTCAACAAACAATTAGAAACAGCAATTTCTATCGGTCCAGATGCTGTTAAAACAGGGATGTTAGGTACTGAGGAAGTCATTAAACGTGCTGGCGAAGCATTTGAAGAATCAGGTGCAGACTACTTCGTTGTTGACCCTGTAATGGTATGTAAAGGCGAAGACGAAGTCTTAAACCCTGGCAACACAGATGCAATGATTAAATATTTATTGCCAAAAGCAACAGTAACAACACCTAACCTCTTTGAAGCAGGTCAATTATCAGGTTTAGGTACACTTAAATCTATCGAAGATATGAAAAAAGCCGCTAAAATCATTCATGAACAAGGTGCACAAAACGTTGTAATCAAAGGCGGAAAAGCTTTAGATCAAGATAAATCATATGATTTATACTACGATGGCGATAAATACTATCAACTTACAACAGACATGTTCCAACAAAGTTATAACCATGGTGCTGGCTGTACTTTCGCAGCTGCGACAACAGCTAATTTAGCAAACGGCCAATCACCTAAAGATGCTGTGATTAACGCTAAAGCATTCGTTGCTTCAGCGATTAAAAACGGTTGGAAAATGAACGACTTTGTAGGTCCGGTTGACCACGGTGCCTATAACCGTATCGAAAAAATCGATGTAACCGTTGCTGAAGTATAAACAAACCTATAGCAATTCATGATACAGACAAGCTCGTTCTTTGAGCTTGTCTCTTTTTATACATAAGAGGAAAAGCACCGCAATTCAAAAAAATCAACGTTCACGCTCTCATCAATTAGTCCTAGAAAAAGTTGATACCGAAGCCCCATGTATCATTCCAAAAAATTTAATACAATAATCAATGTAGAGGAAGCAAAATGTAATGTGTGAATCCTAAATCAATCCTAAATGTAAATTCTATAAATAATCGTTACACCTTTCTACCCACCTAAAAGGCTGAGTGCTTCCTCTACACCGACATAGACAATGCAAAAATCGCATTTAACCTCCTAAATAAAAGGTAATCATATCCTAACAATAAAATTGCGATAGCATTAACAGTTAATCTAATCATTGAATTAAAAAAGCCGATAAGCAACACCCTTCCCCTGACACTGCTTATCGGCTCACCCTAAAAATAAGAGCACTGCTAAACAAGTGAGACCGTCCCTTCTCTCTTGTTGCCTGCCGTCCCAACAGGTTATATGCAGTGCTCTTTTTTTATTGAAAGACATAAAAAGCCGCCAGCATGATTCGGCAAAGTACCGAATCACGCAAGGCGGCTTATTGTTGATTGCCTATTTATTATTTTCTGTGTTTTAATTTCGCAAATGCATCGTGTTGGTGAATAGATTCTTCATTGCGGCATTCAATATCGAAGCCTTCTAACCAATCTAATTCTACTAAGTCCGCTGCGATCAAACGAATTAAATCTTCCACAAAACGCGGGTTTTCATAAGCGCGTTCTGTGACGCGTTTTTCGTCTGGACGTTTAAGGATAGGATATAAGATTGAGCTTGCATTGGCTTCCATTGCATCTAAGATAACTTCTTTATGATCTGATGGTAATGTCGCCTCTGGATTAATATACGTTTTTACAGTGATCACACCGCGCTGATTGTGTGCAGAGTATTCACTGATTTCTTTTGAACAAGGACATAATGTTGTGACTGTTGCTTGAACTGTTAATTCTTGGCGTGTCACTTTATCCCCTTCAACTGCCATGCCGTAAGTTACATCAGCGTTGCCGACAGCTTTTAAGTTTGTTACTGGGCTGTAGCGGTTAAAGAACCATTTACCTGATACATCTACACCCGCAGAACTTTGCTTCATGTGTTTTTGAAGCGAGTCTAATACAGTGTGTAAGTTATCGAATGTTAATCTCACACCATTGTCATAGTGTCTTTCAACACTCTCTAAAATACGGCTCATATTAATGCCTTTTTCTTCTCTTGTTAAACTTGTTGAGAATGCGAATGTGCCTGCAGTTTGATATTCATCTATAATTACGGGATAGACTAAGTTTTTAATCCCGACTTCTTCAATTTCAAATAGGAAATCTTTGTGCGTGCTTTGCAAGTCTGTCATTTCTTCTTTTACTGTTGGTTTTGTACCTTTAATCGGATCAACAGAACCAAAGTGTTTCCAACGACCTTCACGTGTTGATAAATCAAATTCAGTCATCTGTGTGCGCCTCCACTCATGATTCAATATTATAAGTCCAATAAGTTTCTTGTTCTAAGAAACTTTTGGCTGTATCTGGAACTTGCGGTTCAGCAAGTTGCTGCAAGAAAGGTCCAGATTGTGATGCATGTGCTTTGAATGCATCTAATTTTACTTCTCTATAATCACTGATATCGTTCACAATATCAGGTTCCCCTAATTCATCAATTGCATCATTACTAAAAGCCACTAATTGTAAACGCGGACGCTGTGCCTTCGGCATACGTCCCACTGTTCTTACAACCGCTTCCGCTGTCGCTTCATGATCAGGATGTACAGCATAACCTGGATAGAATGAAATGATTACTGATGGATGCAGTTCATCGATTAAGCTTTCTACCATTCCATCAATCTTATCATAAGGTTCAAATTCTACCGTCTTGTCACGGTACCCCATCTTTCTTAAATCTTTGATACCTATTACTCTCGCTGCTTCTTCCAACTCGCGCTCTCTGACATCCGGCAAAGATTCGCGTGTCGCAAACGGCGGATTCCCTAAGTTGCGCGCCATTTGACCTAAAGTCAGGCAAGCATAAGTAACAGGTACACCGTTGTCTATATATCTGGCTAATGTTCCTGCTGATGAGAACGTCTCATCGTCAGGATGCGGAAAGATAACTAATACTTGTTGTTCCTCTGACATGATACGTCCTCCTTATATTTGAAACGGTACAGTACTGATTTCCAGCGCTGCCGCTAACTGTCCTTCATAATTAAATCCAGCAAGCAAGAATTCATTATTCTCATTCACTTCATAATGCGTTAAACCTTGTACATAAACCCATCCGTTATCTTGCAGTTTCAAACCTACTCTGAACGGGTCTTTACCGCCGCCTTTAAGCTTTGCATGTTCAAAGACAACTTTAATATTTCTTAAGAAAGTCCCAGCATTAAATACACGTTGATCAAAATGGTTCGCATATGCGCCATTAGTCGTCTCAACATGCAAGTATACCGGCTGGTCTACATAAGATGATAATAAAGATTGCACTTTCTCATATTCTATCGGCTCCAAGTCGCTCACTCCCTTACACAAAACAAATTCAATTGTTAACCCCATCTATACTGTGCCGTGTTTAATTTATCTATTATTCTGTATCACTTAATTGTACTAAATCAGCGTCAATAAATATAACCACTTGCTCATTCCATAAAAAACCATAGGAATTATCGGTTATTATTCAATATTTAGAAACAATATTTACATTATATAACTGTTCTAACACTTTCTAAAGAGGTTATTGAAACATTTCTATAAAATGAGGGGGATTTACTATCTGTTTGTATAGCACCCCGTTATAATGGACATGTATGTCTTCATAACAGATAAATAATAAGGAGGTCATTCATAATGAAAATTATTAATTTAGGCAATAGAGACGATGCTTCGTTTTATACAGCATGTGAATTATTCAATCAAATCAGCCGTCATCCTGACAGTAAGCTGGGCATGGCAACAGGCGGTACAATGGTTGATGTTTATTCCAACTTCGTCAACCTGCTGGAACGCAACCAATTAGATGTTTCAAATGTAGAAACATTCAACTTAGATGAGTATATTGGTTTATCAGCAGATCACCCTGAGAGTTACCATCATTATATGCATGAAGTTCTATTCGATCGCTATCCGCATTTCAAAGAAGAAAATGTACATTTACCGATTGGGGATGCAAAAGATTTAGAAGCTGAAACATCACGCTACGAACAACTCATTAAAGAACAAGGTCCTGTAGATATTCAAATCTTGGGTATTGGGGAAAACGGACATATCGGTTTTAATGAACCAGGAACAGCAAAAGACAGTGTGACACGTGTCGTAGATTTAACAGAAAGTACAATTCAAGCTAACAGCCGCTACTTCGACAACGAAGAAGATGTGCCGAAACAAGCGATTTCAATGGGACTTTCTACAATCTTGTCTGCAAAACGTATCATCTTATTAGCATTCGGAGAGAAAAAGAAAGATGCGATTACCAAACTTGCGAGCGGTATTCAAGATCCAGATGTACCGGCAACTGTATTATATGATCACCCGAATGTAGAAATATATGTAGATGATGCGGCAGCACCTGATAAGTAAACTTGCCTATTGTTTGTACATTATCAAACAGGGTATACAATTTAGGTAAAGCAAAAGTTACAACACTCACATTATGAAAGGATGAATCATTTTGGAACTACAATTAGCAATTGATTTATTAAATAAAGAAGACGCTGCAGAGTTAGCTAACAAAGTGAAAGATTATGTTGATATCGTAGAAATCGGTACACCTATCATTTATAACGAAGGTTTACCAGCTGTTCAATACATGGACGATAATATCGACGGTGTTAAAGTCCTTGCAGATATGAAAATCATGGATGCGGCAGACTACGAAGTCAGCCAAGCAGTGAAATTCGGCGCTGACGTTGTAACAATCTTAGGTGTTGCAGAAGATGCTTCTATCAAAGCAGCAATCGAAGAAGCACACAAAAATGACAAGCAATTATTAGTAGACATGATTGCTGTACAAGACATTGAAAAACGTGCAAAAGAATTAGACGAAATGGGTGCAGACTATATCGCAGTACACATCGGCTATGACTTGCAAGCACAAGGTAAATCACCATTAGATGATTTACACACTGTTAAATCAGTTATCAAAAATTCTAAAGTTGCAGTTGCTGGCGGTATCAAACCAGATACAATCAAAGACATCGTAGCTGAAGGACCAGACTTAGTCATTGTCGGCGGCGGCATCGCAAATGCTGACGATCCAGTAGAAGCTGCTAAAGCTTGCCGCGACGCAGTTGAAGGGAAATAAGTTATGGCAGAATTAAAATATCAACTTATTTTAGACGAGCTGAAAACAACATTAGCTAACGTAAAAGAAGAAGATGTTGAAAACTTTGAAAAAGCAATCAAAGACGCAAAAAACATCTTTGTCGCAGGCAAAGGCCGCTCTGGATTCGTTGCTAATGGCTTCACAATGCGTTTAAATCAACTTGAACAACCTGCTTTCATCATCGGCGGTATTACAACACCTTCAATTCATGAAGGCGACTTATTTATCGTTATTTCAGGTTCAGGCAGCACAGAACACTTACGCTTATTAGCTGAAAAAGCTAAAGGCGAAGGTGCACGTGTTGCATTAGTAACAACAAAACCTGACTCAAAAATCGGTGAACTTGCAGATACAACAATCGAGTTGCCAGCCGGCACTAAATACGATGCTGAAGGTTCAGCACAACCATTAGGCAGTCTTTTCGAACAATCTGCACAATTATTCTTAGATGCAGTTGTCTTAAACTTAATGGAAACATTCAACATTGATGAAACTGCAATGCAGCAAAATCATGCTAATTTAGAATAGAAAAACATAAAGCCTGTAAGTTTCAGAGTTCACCTCCAAAACTTACAGGCTTTTCTTTAATATCATTTATTCTAATACGTTTCTATATTTTAAATTTCAATTTAACCACTTACTATTAATCAGTCTTCTTATTAACTATTGCTATAGTATTTTTCGTACCTCATCCTTCTTTTTGTTAATTAAAACAATAGCTAGAAATGTTAATATACTTACTATTAACCATAAGCCGTTCCAATTAAAATAGTGAATAATCGTAGGTATAATGAATGGAATTATAAATGCTACAACAAACACTGTCGTACCTATCATTCCTAAAGCTCTACCAGCAAATTTAACTCCTGAAATCTCAGCAATATAGGTATATGCTATACTAGTCCAAGAGTTAGAAAGAATTCCTAAAATAAACAACAAAATTATTGATATCATCATATAACTCGTTGCAATGAAGCTTAATATTATACTTGTTATACCTATTCCGAGTGATAAATAAATTAGAAATGTAACCCGATTTTTGTATTTATCACTTAATCCACCAAGTATTATTCTCAAAATACCGCCTAAAATTTGTACCACCATCAATATATAAACTATAACTATCATTTTCACATCGTACACATCATGTAAATATACAGAAGAAAAAGTTAAAATAGCCATCTGGGAAACAGTCAATATCCCTCCAACAATTGCTACTTCCCATACATAGACTCTTTTATATGGAGATTTGACATCATTATCTTCAGAAACTTCAGATGTTTTGTTATGCTGCTTATTTTCCAATTTTTTCAACCAAATACACACACATATCGAAGATATAATACATAAAGATCCTTGCATAAAAAATGTATTTACAAAACCATATTTAGATATAAAGGTAGGGAATAAAAACGAACCAATAGCTGCTCCAATAGGAATTGCTGTTTGTCTTATACTCATAGCTAGTCCTCGTTGGCTATAAGTGAACCAAGACATAACAGCTCTACCAGAACTTGAGTTCACACTTCCTCCAAAAGTACCAGCTAAAATTAAAAGCAAACAGTAAATGTAATAATTAGGTATATTTCCGCTTATTTTCCCAATCATAAAGAAACAAATTGCTGATCCTAACAACCCTATTAGAAGAACAAGTTTATCACCTAAGTAATCAGTTAGAGCTCCCCATATTAATTCAGATAAAGCAACTCCTAATGCCATACACCCTAAAATAAATCCAACTTGCGATAATGTAAATCCATAAAACTCTCTATAAAATAGTCCAGAAACAGCTACACCAGCATATCCAATAGAGAATGTCATTTGTGCTAATACACCAATCAATAAAATAATCCATCTATAAAATTTTAAATCCATCTATAGTAACCTCTCCTAATAATTTTGTCAGTACTCCTCGCTCTATTCTTTGACTTCCTCCTAAAGTTCACGCGTGCAATACTTTATATTTTTATTATCCATTCTGTAATGCTAGTTGTATAATGAAAAAAAGACATGCTCATTATCAAAATAAGTAATACCACAGGAGAGATATGTAATATGGAAAGTTTAGAATTAAGGATTTTTAAAGAAGTTGCAATCACAAAATCTATTTCACAAGCTGCATTAAATTTAGGATATGTCCAATCTAATATCACTCATAAAATCAAAAAATTAGAAAAGGAAATAAATTGCCAATTACTTATAAGAAGTAATAAGGGAGTTGAGTTAACAGAGGAAGGTAGAAAATTGTTGTCTTATGCAATAAAAGTCACAGATATAATAGATTCTGCAAACAAAGAAATGTTTAACAAACGACATACAATTAAAGTCGGTGCATTTCAATCTTTAGCATCTAAATCTATTCCTTTATTCATCTCTTCATATACTAAAAAAGAACCTTTAGTGGATATTACAATATATTCAGCAAGCCAATCAGAAATGACTCAATTACTATATGATAATAAAATTGATTGTGCCTTTATTGATGATGAACAATTTTTAGAATCTCCTTTTTTGTCACACATATGTTTTAAAGATCATTTCGAAATTATATCAACTTATTCACAAACAGAAACACGCTCACCTAAATTAATTGTTTCAAGCAATAAAAATTGTCCCTACAGAAAAAAACTCATATCCTGGTATAGAAATGAGTTTTGTCAAGAGCCATCAATTATTGTGATTGACTCTCTTAATGGTATGTTAGAATCGGTTAAACTTGGTTTAGGTATTGCGTTAGTTCCTACTACATTTATACCTAAGATTGACTCGTTACATTATTGGGATTTTAAAGAACCTAAATATATTAATATTCATTTAATTACTAACAAATCAAATACTTCAAATATAACCCTGAATTTTATAAAGGAATTTAAGAATTTTATCACGACTAATTAAGTAAAAATGAAAACAACAACTGTACGAAAATCATATTTAAATGTATACTCATTTAAACAGCCCTGACTTAATGTTGATTAAGGTTTAACTACCTTGTCTCATGACATTAATCAGGGCTTTTGATTGCTTACTATTCTACTTATTTTAAATGTTCATATGGACGGCTTTCCGCAAATGACACAATTTGTTCTACAAATAAGCGTGAACGTAATTGGAACTCTTCGTCTTGTAAGAAGAATGTTCCGTCATCCAACTTCCCATAATCAGAGTCATGTGTCGCAATTTGCGTAGGTACTGCGATACCTAATAATGTACGTACAATCAAACGCAAGTGGGATAATGGTTCCGCACTTACAATACCGCCGCTGTTGCCTACTAAGCCGACCGGTTTCATTTTGAAATCATCCATAGTCAGATGATCCAAAGCATTTTTCAGTACACCTGAATAAGAACCGTGGTAGTTCGGTGTACCTAAAATAATAAAGTCCGCTTCTCTTGCCAATGTTTGTAAATCTTTCACATTCTCTTGATAGTCGCTTGGCGGATTACTTGTTCCTGAAACGTCCAATGTATGAATCGGACGATCTGCTAAGTCGAAAATCTCAACCTCTACCTCTTTTTCATTAAACTGTCCCTTTAAGAATCGTGCCAGTGCTTTAGTGTGTGATTCCACACGTGCACTCCCGACAATAATGACACCCTTCATGAAATTCGTCACCTCAACTAGATTATTTTGATTGTTCTTCTAACATTTTATTGATTGCTTTACCGACACCGCTGTTTTGGTTTGTGTCTGTCACATATTTCGCGTATTCCTTCACTTCTGGAATCGCATTTTCCATTGCGACCGGATAACCTGCGCGTGAAAGCATAGATACATCATTCATGTTATCGCCGATAGCCATGACATTTTCCATTTTAATGCCTAATTGGCTGGCGATTTCTTCTAACGCAATCCCTTTTTGCGCATACGCATTCGTAATCTCGATATTTCCGCGTGCAGAAGATGAAATTGCCAAGTTTGGATGTTCTGCTAATTCTTTGCTGACACGGTCTACTTTTTCGACATCGCCGTCGAATGCTAAAAGTTTCATCACAATTTCACCTGGTGTTTCCGCAATTTGGTCATAATTGCTGACAACTTTAAGTGTCCCTTGGTCAATACGATGCTGAATATGTTTTTTAATCTTTTCAACATCTGCTTTTTGACCGGCATGCTCAGCAATATCAATATAAATATCTAAATCCCTTTGCGGGTCTTCTGTATAAATACCAAAGTTCGTATACACTTGGTAATAAATATTTTCACGGTTCAGTACGTGTGTAATCTGTTCAATCATTTCATGATTCAAACTTGAAGTATGCATAATATCAAATGATTCATCACGTACTTCTGCACCATTCAAACAAATATAAGGGACTTTTAATCCTGTAGGTTCCACAGGCGCATTGGCTTCATAGAAAGCACGTCCTGTCGCTATTACTACCGTAATCCCTTGGTCTTGCGCTGCTTTAATCGCTTTAATATTTTCCTCTGAAATTTCATGTGCTGCATTTAATAATGTTCCGTCCATATCTGTCGCAATTAATTTAATCATGAATTAACCTCGTTTCTATTGTCTTTACCGCAGTGTCGTAAACTTAATATATTACAACGTAGTCTAACCTCATTCTATCAAATTTCATCCGGATACTTCTATCGTCTGTTCGGCCTATTTCTCAGATAAACCCTATCAAGTATTAAAATCGCCTTAAAACCGCCTTAAACTCACATATTTTTTACACTCTTTACAAAAAACAAAGACAAACTTCCTCACAAGAATTCGTCTGTCTTATTTGCTTATTTTAATTATATCCTGAAAGATGTTTGATCATTCTTCTGTTCTTTGTTGCTTTGCTGCTTTTTTCTTATCTCTTAATTGTTTAAAGAAGTCTTTTAAAATTTGTCCGCATTCTGCTTCTAATACACCGCTTACTACTTCAGCACGGTGGTTAAAACGATCTTCTTGCAGCAAGTCCATTAAGCTGCCGCTGCATCCGCCTTTCGGATCTGTTGCACCATATACCACTCTAGGTATCCGACTCATAACGATAGCGCCTGAACACATCACACAAGGTTCTAAAGTAACATAAAGCGTACACCCTTCTAAACGCCAGCTGCCTACCGCTTCTGCTGCTTTCTCTATTACTATATGTTCTGCATGTGCCGTCGGAAGTTGAATGGTTTCTCTTAAGTTATGTGCACGTGCTATAATTTCATCGTCTTTAACCATCACAGCACCAATCGGCACTTCCCCGATGGCTTGTGCTTTTTTTGCTTCATCTAATGCGATTTTCATATATTTTTCATCTAATGTCATAGGTTCAATCCCTTACCATGTGATACAATATCTATTGTCTATTTTAACACTTGGAGTGTTGTTTATGAATCAACCTTATATCGCTATTGAAGGACCTATAGGAGTAGGCAAATCCTCATTAGCACACTTATTAAGTCAATCTCTTAACTACCATGAAGCACAAGAAATTGTGGATGAGAACCCTTTCTTGTCCGATTTCTACGACGACATTTCAAAATGGAGTTTCCAAACAGAAATGTTCTTCTTGTGCAATCGCTATAAACAAGTTCAAGACCTCAAACATCATAACAAAGGTATTGTCGGCGATTATCATGTTTATAAGAATAAAATTTTTGCACGTCAAACTTTGACAGATACAGAGTACCATAAATTTGATCGTATCTTTGATATTTTAACTGAAGATTTGATGATGCCGGATATTGTTGTTTTTCTCGATGCTGATTTAGACGTGTTAAAACAGCGTATCGCAAAGCGCAATCGCAGTTTTGAAGCACAAATCGAAGACGATTATCTGTTGAACTTAAAAGATGCTTATTACCGTTTTTATCAAGATTTAAAACAACAAGGGAAACAAGTCATCCGCATCAATACAACAAATATCGATTTCGTTAATCGTCCAGACGATTACAACAATATATTAAACATTGTCCAATCAATGATAGGAGGCAACACGCATGAATAATTACGGTATCCCTCAAGATGCAGTGATTACTATCGCAGGTACCGTGGGCGTTGGTAAATCCAGCTTAACACGTGCTTTAGCTGAAAAATTAAATTTCCGCACTTCTTTTGAGAATGTGGATCATAATCCATACCTTGATAAGTTCTACGATAATTTTGAACGTTGGAGTTTCCATCTTCAAATCTATTTCTTGGCAGAACGTTTCAAAGAACAAAAACGTATGTTTGAATACGGCGGCGGTTTCATTCAAGACCGTTCCATTTATGAAGACGTTGATATCTTCGCGAAAATGCATGAAGAACAAGGCACAATGTCGCCAGAAGACTTCAAAACCTATTCAGAGTTGTTTGAAGCGATGGTCATGACGCCTTACTTCCCAAAACCTGACATTTTAATTTATCTTGAATGCGATTATGATGAAGTCATTGAACGTATTCGACAACGCGGACGCCAAATGGAAATCGATACAGATCCAGAATACTGGAAGAAACTCTTCCGTCGTTATGAAGCATGGATTTCAAGTTTCAATGCCTGCCCTGTCGTACGCGTGAACATCAACGAATACGATTTGCATGAAAGCCCAGATACCTTAGATCCGGTGCTGGATAAAATTGCGCATATCATTGATATCCACCGTAATGTAGATCCAAGAAAATAATGAGCAGCCAAAAAATCATGTATCTCTTCTCTTAGCTGAGTGAGATACATGATTTTCTTTTACTTTGAATCAATCTGTATTAATTCGTTTATCAAAGAAACGCTTAATTTCATCATTTAACCCTTTATAATAATCATAATGTGTGGCTGGGAATTTCTCTTTCATATCATCATCTGTGCTGTTATGCATCACAAACGGATGACCAATATGACTTAAATAAACCTCATCATTACCACTGTCACCGAAACCTAGTACTTCTTCTGAATCAAGGTCATACATATCTAACAGATAACGCACAGCAAATAACTTTCCAGCATTTTTCGGTGTAAAGTGTACATCATAGGCATCTTCAGGGTCGCCTGCTTTAGGATTCGTTTTATTATAATGCACGGCATAATCATAAGCTGCGGCTTTATCTTGTAAATCTTTTAAATACTGCGCATCTTGCGCTTCATCACCTTGTGCATAATAATAGTATTCATACAATGTTTCTTCATCTCTGAAGGCTCTTTGCGGATGAAGTTCAACGTGGTGTTCAGACTCAAAGTCGTTGATAATTTCATCGACTTTTTCTTTAGTGAATGTTGTTTCTGAAACAGCTTGGTCATAGTCTTTAGAACGATGGTACACACCTTTATCATCTCGCTCAAATAGTTTTGAACATAAATCAGAAAAGATAAAGTGCGGTTTATACTCCATTTCAACATGTTCCATTTTCTCCATGATGCTTTCAAAGATACTGCCGGATAACACCGCAGTAATCACTTGATGCTTGTCTTCAGCCAGTCGCAATGTCGATTCAAGTTCACGCAGTTTTGGAATATCTTCTTTCGTGGTTTGATGTTTATAATACGTTTCGTCAAAATCAAATAGAATTAATTGACGCATCATATCACCCCTCCAACATTAATTATATTTCTAATTCCTCGCGATAAATAACAGGTTCATATTCATCATCATTGACAGCTTTACTGAAATAGCCCTCATCCTTTTCTGTTAAACCAAAAGCTTCTGCTTTGTTTACATCGCTGGTCCCGATATAACTTTGACCTTGCATATCAAAATACAAATCAAATAAGGTACCGCCGTAGCGTGCTTCATGTTTAAGATCATATAGTGCTTCCACTTCATGGCGTGCTACATCTTTATAATAGAGTGTATGGCTTGAATGCTTAGTGGTCTTAGCTTCAAAGCCTAACGCACGTGCACCGGCATCTTCAGTCACTAAATGCAATGTTTTGCCGGAATCATTCAATACACGAAACACTTCTCCTTGATATTCTGCGTAGCGTCCATCTGCTACTGTGCCTGGATTGTTCATGTTAATCACCTCTTTTTATGCATCTGCGCTGTTATTCTTTATCTGATGATTGTCCTTTTAAGATATTCACCACTTCAGGGGCCGTTTCAACGACATAATCGGCCTGCTTAAATTCATGTGCTTGTCCTACACCGGTCAACACCGCTACAGAAAGGCCTAGATGGGCATTAACAGCCGTTTGGATGTCATTAGG
Organism: Staphylococcus sp. EZ-P03; assembly: GCF_003344575.1. Lineage (NCBI taxonomy): Bacteria > Bacillati > Bacillota > Bacilli > Caryophanales > Staphylococcaceae > Staphylococcus > Staphylococcus sp. EZ-P03. The sequence goes on from NZ_QPMO01000016.1 coordinate 76,646, forward strand.
GTTATCGCCCACAATTGCGATTTCTTCTGCTTTAAGCCCCTTCTCTTGGTCAAAGAGCGGGTTTAATACAGCAGGGTCAGGTTTCTCAGCCGCATTGGCTTCTGTAGATATAACTAAATCAAAGAAAGCTTCTGTATCGGTCGTCTCTATAAATTGATCTGTTCCTTTTTTAGTGTCGCTGGTAATAATACCGATGCGATAGCCTTGTGCTTTTAAAGTTTCTAATGCTTCTACCATACCCTCAATCCATTTGATTTCAGGTTCTCTGTGATCAATCAAATATTGACTGGTTTGACGCGTCCATTCACCTACATCTTCACCTGCCAGCGCATTGAAATTTTGAATAATTTCATCAAGTGAACCACATGCCATCGGTGTCCCTGGTTCAATTTGATTTGTCTCTTTATTCACACCTAATGTTTGATACACGTGTGCTTGATCTTCATCCGAAATAAAGCGCTCAACAAATTGGTCTACCATTTGAATACCAATTTTCATCCAGCTCATATCAAAATCGATTAATGTTCCGTCTTTATCAAATAAGATCCACTTAATTGCCAATGATTTCACTTCTTTCTTTAACCTTTTATCCCATTTTATCAGTTCGGCTGAAATGAAGGAAATTTAAAAAAGCCTTGTCTCCGAAAACTGGATACAAGACTTTGAATCATTCTATTTCAAACCGTTTCAGCTTAACGCTGTTTATCTTCTTTCGAATCTTCCGGCAAAGTTTTTACCAAAGTAAACAAGACAACTGTTTGAATCGTTACCATAATCAATAAGCCGATTCTCACTAAACTGTGTTCTATCATAAAAATTGAAAAAGCAATCACTATATACAAACTCATCAATATCTTAAATTTTTTCTTTAAAGTGAAGCCTCTATCTCTTTTAAAGCTCTCGACATATTCGCCGTAAATTTTTGTATTGACTAACCATCGATTAAATCTCTCTGAGCTTCTAGAGAAACAGACAGCTGCTAAAAGTAAAAAAGGTGTAGTCGGCAATAAAGGAACCACAATTCCGATAAAACCGACAATTGCAGCGATGAGTCCAATCGCAATCAAAATATATCTCATAAAAGCACCTCTGTCGATAATCATTTCCAATTATACAACAGGACGGACACTTGTAAATAAAAATACAATCAGAAACATACTTCTATCAAACCAAAACAAAAAAGAATAAGCCGAAAACCGCACTGTATTACGATTTCCGACTTATTCATCTACTTCCTATTAGTGTTTAGGGACCACAACTCTCCAGCCGTGTTTATCTTCTAATTTACCGCTTTGAATGCCAGTGTATTGGTCGTATAAGTGTTGCGTAATTTTACCTGTTTCGTTGTTATTAATAGTGATTTCACGGTCTTCATATTTTAAAGTACCTACAGGTGAAATAACTGCAGCTGTACCTGTACCGAAGACTTCGTCTAATTCGCCTCTGTCGTATGCTTCGAATAACTCATCTACAGAAACACGGCGTTCTTCAACTTTGTAACCTAATTCTTTTGCAAGTTCGATTACTGTTTTACGTGTAATACCAGGTAAGATACTGCCGTTTAATTTTGGTGTAACAAGTACGCCGTTTTCAACGAAGAAGATGTTCATGCTTCCGACTTCTTCGATGTATTTTTGTTCTACACCGTCTAACCATAATACTTGGTCGTAGCCTTCTTTGTTTGCGTTAGATTGTGCTAATAAACTTGCTGCGTAGTTACCAGCAACTTTAGCGAAACCAACACCGCCGCGTACGGCACGAACGTATTTGTCTTCAACATAGATACGTGTAGGTTTTAATGCATCTCCGCCATAGTAAGAACCTGATGGTGATAAGATGATTAATAATTTGTAGTGTGTTGCTGGATGTACACCTAAACCTGCTTCAGTCGCAAATACGAATGGACGAATGTATAATGATTGTCCTTCGCCTTCAGGTACCCAATCACGTTCAACATTAACAAGTTCTTTTAAGCCTTCTAATAATAATTCTTCATCGATTTGAGGCATTTCTAAACGTGCTAATGATTGGTTAATACGTTTGAAGTTTTGGTCTGGTCTGAATAAATCAACTTCTCCATTATGTTTATATGCTTTTAGACCTTCAAAGACAGCTTGGCCATAATGAAGTCCTTGTGCAGCTGGATCTAATTCGATCGGTGCATAAGGTGTAATCTTCAAATCATGCCAACCACCTTTATCTTCATCGTAGTCGTAACTTAACATATAGTCTGTGAAGTGTTGACCGAATCCTAAGTTGCTTGGATCTGGTTTTTGTTTAAGTTCTTCACGTTTCTCGAATTTAACATTTTCTGACATGATTTTTGCCTCCTAAAAATTTGCTTATAAATAAGATAATACTAAAAGTATAGCAATCAAACACCTTGTATTCAATGAGTTTTTAGAAAATTTCAAAAATATACCCCTAATCAAAATGATACATCAACAGTATTCCCTGTCATTTTCCCCCTATGTATCTGTTTCATTGATTGAAGATGCATGTCACTAAAATTGTTTACATCTCCATTATTGTACAGTAGATAGATGAATGCAACTGTGAGGGGTAGCAATTACTAAGAAGCCTGCTTTCTTGCAGATAATTTCTCTACTTGCATCCTTGTTCTGAAATCGAAAATGAAGGCGTCTCGGTATCTAATACTGCTTGCGCACCGTAGGGCAAAATACATTTAGGCTCATTATGGCCAAAACTTGCATTAATCATAACAATCAAATCATCATAGCCGTTTTCTTTCAAGACATCTTGCCATGTTGTTTTAATCATTTGTGTTTGCTCAATTTTCTGAGGCTTTCCAATAATTACACCACTGATTTTATCGAATATACCCATGTACACAAAAGAACGCAGCGCTTGTTTTAAAAAGTATGGCGGTAATTGTGATTCAGAGTTTTCCACAAATAATATACTATTTTCAAATGCTTCAATTTCAGGAAATACAGATGTACCTCTCAAGTTATTAAGAACTTCAAAACAACCGCCTATTAACTTTCCTTCAGCAATACCATTGCCATTAATCACTTCATAGCCTGTATTTTCAATTTTCGGCCGAGATACAAAGCGGCTTTGTTTCCCCCACTTCAAACCGAATTGACGGTAATAAGTAGCAGTGTCGATATTTCCGATAATCTGGTTGGCAAACAGCGTTTTGAATATATGATCTGTTGTATATTCGTCCATCTCTATATGTTCTGCGAAATCTGTTAAAACAGCAGGCCCATAATAACTGCGTACTCCTGCTTTGAAAAACTTCAAATGAATTGATGTCGCATCTGAATAGCCCATGAAAATTTTAGGATACTGCTGTATCAGCTTCTCATCTAGAAAAGGTACAATTCTCATAGATTCTTCACCGCCGATGAATGTAATCAGTGCTTTAACTTCTCCATCTAAGAGTGCTTGATGAATATCATCTGCTCTTTTTTCTGGATGACGATATACGAAATCCAGACCTTTCAATGCATTCGGCATCACTTTTACTTTCAAACCGAATACTGTCTTTAAGCGGTCAATTGCTGTTTGTACACGATATTGCACAAAAGATTCGCCTGCTACTCCCGAAGAAGGTGAAACCAGCGCAACCGTATCTCCTCTTTTTAAGTGTTCTGGTACTATTAACTGTTTCATTCAGTTCTCCTCCAACTTCATCATAAAACTGGATACAAATTAAAAAACAGGTGATGCGAATCACCTCAACCCAAGGTCACCCGCTTCACCTGCTTCTTTATTGCCTGTCTATTAAGTAAAGCTGGATACAAAAGTCTTTTTAATTACATTCAGCCCTGCTTTTGCGCTTTACCTATTATGATTTATTTTTGTGCTGCTGCTTCTTTTTCTCTGACACCGTTTAACATAGCTTCAGTCATTTTATCTAAGTCATATTTGGGTGCGAAGCCCCATTCGTCTCTTGAACAGCTTGTGTCGATCGCATCCGGCCAGCTGTCCGCAATACCTTGACGTACAGGATCTACATCGTAACTTAATTTAAAGTCTGGAATGTGTTTTTGAATAGATGCTGCGATTTCTTCTGGTTCAAAGCTCATACCGCTTAAGTTGAAAGCACAACGATGTTTTAATTCATCTTCAGGTGCTTCCATTAATTTAATAATTGCATCAATCGCATCATCCATAAACATCATGTCCATGTATGTGCCTTTATCGATGAAGCTAGTGTATTCTCCCTTACGTACTGCTTCAAAGTAAATTTCAACGGCATAGTCTGTAGTTCCGCCGCCTGGTTCTTTAACATATGAGATTAACCCTGGGAAACGTACACTGCGTGTATCCACACCGAATTTAGTATGGTAATACTCACATAACAATTCTCCCGATACTTTATTTACCCCGTACATTGAAGTTGGACGTTGGATTGTAAGTGCAGGTGTATCTTTCTTAGGTGTTGTCGGTCCGAATGCACCGATTGAACTTGGTGTAAAGAATTGCAAGTCATATTCACGTGCTGTTTCTAACGCATTGACTAAACCGCCCATGTTGATATTCCAAGCAAGCTGCGGGTTCTTTTCAGCAGTTGCTGAAAGTAATGCAGCCATGTGCATCATCGCATCCGGTTTAAACTCAGAAACGATTTCCTTCATACGCTCTATATCTGTCACATCAAGAATTTCGAATGGTCCTTCCTTGATTGGAGAGTCTGCTTCAGGCTCTCTGATATCTGTCGCCAATACATTCTCTGTTCCGTAAATTTCACGACATTTCAATACAAGTTCCGTACCGATTTGGCCAAGTGCACCAGTAATCATAATTCTTTTCATGAATTTCATCCCCTTGAATTTGAGTGTGTTTTTATAAAGACAAGGTGTATTTCTGAGATGTATATTCTGTTTCTATTTGAATATATTTTACTATATCTCCTTACTATTGTATATATCATATGTACAAAGATAAGTAAAGCGCTTACATTTGCATATTGCAATTTTTCACTAATTTATTATTTTTACTTATAATTTTAAATAAGCACATACATTTTAAAGTTTTTTGCGACAACAGTGCCGTAAAGTTTCATAGCCTTCTTTTTCATAAAATAAAGCCGCATGATTATTTTGCACCCAGTAATCCAATTCTACTGTATCGCATGCTTCTTCAACTGCAATCTTTTCAATATAATCCATAAGCGCATGTCCATACCCTTTATTTTGATACTCAGGTTCTATACCGATTTGATGTACATATAAAGTCTTTTGCGCATATCGAAAAGGTGTTTCATACAAACTAAGCACCTGACACCACACGTAACCTAATGCTTCTTCTTTCTCTATTGCGACTAGCAAATAATGTTCTGGACGCTCAAGCAGCTTTTGAAATAAATCTAATGTATCTAAATAATGGTAGGGTTTGAAGATATCTGGATAGGCTTGATGATGCAAAGTGTGTACATTTTTATTCAAGCGTGCTAATAACGCTGCATCTTCGCATGTTGTTATTTTCATATCTCTTTCCCTCTTTCGCTTCTTCCTTTAATTCGATAATCGTTCTTCCTTCATGTTATGCTTATTCTAACAATTTCACGTAAACATTGCTCAAACTAAGGAGGCACTCAATATGTGTACAAGCTTAACTTATACATCGCAGTACGACAGCAATTATTTAGCACGCACCATGGATTTTTCTTTTGCGTTAAACTCATTCCCTAAAGTCATTCCAAGACATCATGATTGGACGACAATGAATGGTCGCGGCTTTACATTAGATTACGGCTTTGTCGGTACTGCAATGACTGTGAATGGTGTTGTTTTTGCGGATGGCGTAAATGAACAAGGCTTAGCTGTTTCAGTGCTTTATTATCAAGAAGAAGCATCTTATGCTACATCCACTTCCAGCGACAACATTAATTTAGAACCGGAAGAATTTATTATGTGGGCATTAGGCATGAATGATTCTATTAAAGAACTCAAGGAACAAGCGGATAGTGTACGCTTATTAAAACAAGTCAATCCCGCTTTAGATAGTGTACCGCCGCTTCACTTTATGGTCACAGATCAAACAGGACAAAGTGTTGTAGTGATTCCTGCAGATGGGCAGCTCATCATTAAAGAAAATCCTGTCCGTGTCTTAACAAATAATCCGAATCTCGAATGGCACTACCAGAACTTAAGACAATATACCAACTTCAATGTCGAAGCACCTTCACCTTCTTTGCTTGGGATTGAAACTATACGTCCCTTAGGTGTAGAAGCAGGTACTGAAACATTGCCAGGCGGTTATACTTCACCATCTCGTTTTGTGAAAATGGCACACTTCAGACAATTTATCGAAGATACAGAAGATGATCGCAAACGTTTGAATAACCTCTTCAAGCTATTGGATACTGTCAGTATTCCGCGCGGTATTGTCTTAGACGAAGGCACAATTTATTACACGCAATACCAAGCCATAGCAGATACACATCATTTAACTTATTATTTCAAAGACTACAGCAGCAATAATATTTATAAAATCAAACTTACCGAAGAATTGCTGTCATCTGGCGAAGAAAAATCGTATGTCGTCAAACCTGAGTTGAACTTTACTGATTTAACAGAAGCAGAACCTGATGCTTAATATATTTTATGAACAAATCAGAACACATAAAACTCTTAAAACACAAAAAATAAAGCGGAAAAGCTCATCCTTGAACTTTTCCGCTTCTTTTCATACTTGTCTATTAAATAATACCTAATTCTTTACCTACTTTTTCATATGCTGCTAAAGCATCATCTAACATTTCTTTAGTATGTGCAGCTGTAGGCATGTTGCGTACACGGCCTGTACCTCTTGGAACAGTTGGGAAGACGATTGATTTTACATAAACGCCTTCATCTTTTAAGCGTGAACTGAATTCTTGAGTTTTCTTTTCATCACCAATGATTACTGGTGTAATCGGAGTATCTGAGTTTCCGATATCATAGCCTAATTTTTTCAAACCTTCTTTAAGGTAGTCGCCATTTTCCCAAAGCTTGTCATGCAACTCTGTAGAATCCATTAATTTGCGTACTGCTGCGATAATTGCTGCTGAAGATTCTGGAGTTAATGAAGTTGAGAATAAGAATGGACGAGATTGTACTTTTAACCAGTCGATTAATTCTTGAGATCCAGCTACATAACCGCCTACAACACCGATTGCTTTAGAAAGTGTACCGATTTGGAAATCGATTTTATCTTGCAAGCCGAAATGTTTAACTGTACCGGCACCTTTGCCCATCACACCTGAACCATGTGCGTCATCAACGTAAGTGATTAAACCGTACTCTTCCGCAATTTCAACGATTTCAGGTAATTTCGCAACGTCGCCGTCCATACTGAAGACACCATCAGTAATGTACATAACTTTGTTGTATTGGCCTGATTCAACCGCTTCTTTTGCTTTTTGGCGTAAATCATCCATATCTGAGTGGTTCACACGAATGATTTTAGCTTTTGATAAACGGCAGCCGTCAATGATAGAGGCATGGTTTAATTCATCAGAAAGGATTGCATCGTTTTTGTTCATAACTGCTGAAATCGCAGCCATGTTACAGTTGAAACCAGATTGGTATGCGATTGCTGCTTCAGTACCTTTGAACTCTGCTAATGTTTTTTCTAATTCATCATGCACATCTAAAGTACCGTTGATTGAACGTACAGCACCTGCACCTACACCGTATTTATCAATTGCTTTTTTTGCTACTTCTTTAAGATCTTCGTTTGTTGCTAATCCTAAGTAGTTGTTTGAAGATAAGTTGATGTAGTTTTTACCGTTAATTGTAATTTCCGGTCCGTTTGCACCCTCAATTGTGTCAATTTCGTTGTAAAGTCCGTTATCTTTTAAATGCTGGATATTTTCACTTAAAAAATTGTGTAATGATTGAACCATTGGTAGTAAATCCCCCTTGTGTTTGATTACATATATCATAACGCATTTTATTCTTTTAGAAAAGCTGAGTACTTTCAAATAACTTTAAATTCGCATTTTTTAGCATTTTCAATGTTTGAAAATATCGCCTTTCCCTTTTCGGGTTTAAATCAAAGGGTCCGTGCTATAATAAGTACATCTATACTAATTACAGAAGAGGTGAATACCATGATTAATTGGTATCAACTTGCACAAGAGAAAGAGAAGTCTATGATTCAAATCAGAAGACATCTGCATCAATATCCAGAACTCTCTTTCGAAGAACACAACACACATGACTATATCGTCAATCAGCTCGAACAGCTTGCTTGCGATATCCGCCGTCCTGTCGGTAAAAATGGGGTTGTCGCAACGTTTAAAGGACAAGAAGAAGGGCCGACTGTTGCGCTGCGTGCTGACTTTGATGCATTGCCGATCACTGAATTAAACGATAAGCCCTACCGTTCTAAAAACGAAGGCTGCATGCACGCATGCGGACATGATGGACATACGGCTATCTTACTGGGTGTGGCACAAATTATTAATGAAAACTTAGCCTATTTAAAAGGCAATGTCGTTTTAATCTTCCAATACGGCGAAGAAATTGTCCCAGGCGGTGCCCAGCAAATGATTGATGATGGTGCTTTAGACGGTGTAGACCGTGTTTACGGCAACCACTTATGGAGCGGCTATCCCACAGGCATCATCTATTCACGCCCTGGTGCTATGATGGCATCACCTGATGAATTCACTGTCAGTATTCAAGGTAAAGGCGGACATGGCGCAAAACCGCATGAAACAATTGATCCGATTGTCATCTTAGCTGAATTTATCTTAAGTGCGCAAAAGATTGTTTCTCGTACTGTAGACCCGATTAAACAAGCTGTGGTGACATTCGGTATGATTCAAGCAGGTGCATCAGACAGCGTTATCCCTGACTCAGCTATCTGCCGCGGTACCGTAAGAACATTCGATTCAGAACTGCAGACCCACATTATGAATAAACTCGATAAACTCTTGCAAGGTTTAGCAGTCGCAAATGATATCGAATATACACTGGATTACGAACGCGGTTATGTTCCTGTTCATAATAATGAACAAGCGTATGAAACAGTAAAACAAGCAGCACATGACTCTAATTTAAGATTTACAGAAGCAGAAATGATGATGGTCGGAGAAGACTTCTCTGCCTATCAACGTGTCAGACCTGGCGCATTCTTCTTAACAGGCTGCGGCAACGCTCAAAAAGGTACTGACTACCCGCACCATAGTCCTTATTTCGATATTGATGAAGCTGCACTTAAATATGCGGCAGCAGAATTCTTGAAAATACTCGAACTTGAGACTGTTTTATCTCCTGAGAGGCTATAATCAAAGCAAACTGGATTAATAATATTTATAAACACAAAGCAGCAATGCACACCGTAAAAGGGCGGCGCATTGCTGCTTTATTATGTAAAAAAAGAGTCCCTCATAAGAGAGACCCTTTATTATAAATTCAACTAAGCTAGTCGAAATTATGCTTGGATTTCAGTAACAACGCCTGATCCTACAGTACGTCCACCTTCACGGATAGAGAAACGAGTACCGTCTTCAATCGCGATTGGAGCGATTAATTCAACAGTCATTTCTACGTTATCCCCAGGCATTACCATTTCAGTACCTTCTGGTAAGTTAACAACGCCTGTTACGTCAGTAGTACGGAAGTAGAATTGTGGGCGGTAGTTAGTGAAGAAAGGAGTGTGACGTCCACCTTCATCTTTAGATAAAACATAAACATCAGCTTTGAATTTAGTGTGTGGAGTAATAGAGCCAGGAGCTGCTAATACTTGTCCACGTTGTACGTCTTCACGTGCAACACCACGTAATAAAGCACCGATGTTGTCACCAGCTTCAGCGTAGTCTAATAATTTACGGAACATTTCTACACCTGTAACTGTTGTTTTTTTGCTTTCTTCTGTGATACCGATGATTTCAACTTCTTCACCGACTTTGATTTGACCACGTTCAACACGGCCTGTAGCTACAGTACCACGACCAGTGATTGAGAATACGTCCTCAACTGGCATCATGAATGGTTTATCAGAGTCACGTTCTGGAGTTGGAATGTAGTCATCTACAGCTTGCATTAAGTCTAAGATTTTTTGTTCGTATTCTGGGTCGCCTTCTAAAGCTTTTAATGCAGAACCAACGATAACTGGTACATCGTCACCAGGGAAGTCGTATTCAGATAATAAGTCACGAACTTCCATTTCAACTAATTCTAATAATTCTTCGTCATCAACCATGTCAGCTTTGTTTAAGAATACAACTAAAGCTGGTACACCAACGTTACGTGATAAAAGAATGTGTTCACGAGTTTGTGGCATTGGACCATCTGCAGCAGATACTACTAAGATACCGCCGTCCATTTGAGCAGCACCAGTGATCATGTTTTTAACATAGTCAGCGTGTCCTGGGCAGTCAACGTGAGCATAGTGACGTTTGTCAGTTTGATACTCGATGTGTGAAGTATTGATTGTAATACCACGTTCTTTTTCTTCTGGAGCGTTGTCAATCATGTCGTATGATTGTGCTACAGTGTCACCATTTTTTGCTAATACAGTTGCGATAGCAGCTGTTAAAGTTGTTTTACCATGGTCAACGTGACCGATAGTACCAATATTGGCATGTTCTTTTGAGCGATCGAATTTTTCTTTAGCCATTATGAAATCTCTCCTCTTCTTGTTAAAAAGTTATTTAAATTATCTCTCATGATAGTTTCTCACCACCATGAGAGCTGATTGTTAAGTTGTAAAGGGCTAATTCCTTTATAAAGCATTTGGTTCAAAAAATCAATTAAGGAACCCTGCCAAGCGGAAACTTGGCTCAGAACTAAAGATGAATCAATTATTCACCTTTATTTTTCTTGATGATTTCTTCAGAAATTGATTTTGGAACTTCCTCATAGTGATCGAAGTACATAGTGTAAGTACCGCGACCTTGAGTATTAGAACGTAATGAAGTTGCGTAACCGAACATTTCTGAAAGCGGTACGTATGCACGAACCATTTGAGCATTACCACGTGGTTCCATACCATCTACGCGTCCACGGCGAGCTGTTACGTCACCCATGATGTCGCCCATGTATTCTTCAGGCATTAAGATTTCAACTTTCATCATTGGTTCTAAGATTACTGGATCTGCAACTTTAGCAGCTTCTTTAAGTGCTAATGAAGCAGCGATTTTGAAGGCCATTTCAGATGAATCGACATCATGGTAAGAACCATCGTAAAGTTTAGCTTTTACGTCGATTAATGGATAACCAGCTAATACACCGTTTTCCATAGCATCTTTAAGACCAGCTTCAACTGATGGAATGTATTCACGTGGAACTACACCACCAACGATAGCGTTTTCGAATTCGAAACCTGCGCCAACTTCGTTTGGAGTGAATTCAATATGAACGTCACCATATTGACCACGACCACCAGATTGACGAGAGAATTTACCTTGAACTTTAGCTGGTGTTTTGAATGTTTCACGGTATGAAACCATTGGCGCACCAACGTTAGCTTCAACGTTAAATTCTTTTTTCATACGGTCTACAAGAATGTCTAAGTGAAGTTCACCCATACCGCCGATGATAACTTGTCCAGTTTCTTCATCAGTATGTGCATGGAATGTTGGGTCTTCTTCTTGTAATTTAACTAAAGCTTGAGTCATTTTATCTTGGTCAGCTTTAGATTTTGGTTCTACTGATAAGTGAATAACAGGTTCTGGGAATTCCATTGATTCCAAGATAATGTCATTTTTCTCACCGCATAAAGTATCACCAGTACCAGTTTCTTTAAGACCTACCGCAGCAGCGATATCGCCTGAGTAAACTGTGCTGATTTCTTTACGAGTGTTTGCGTGCATTTGTAATAAACGACCTACACGTTCACGTTTATCTTTAGTAGAGTTTTTCACGTATGAACCAGAGTTCATTGTACCTGAGTACACACGGAAGAATGTTAATTTACCAACGTAAGGGTCAGTCATAACTTTGAATGCTAATGCAGCGAATTCTGCATCGTCATCTGCTCTAGCAATGATTTCTTCATCAGGGTTGCTAGCACGGTGACCAACGATTGGTTTAACATCTAATGGTGATGGTAAGTAGTCAATTACTGCGTCAAGCATTAATTGAACACCTTTGTTTTTGAAAGCAGTACCGCAAAGTACTGGGTAGAATTCGATATCTAGAGTTGCTTGACGAATAGCTTTTTTCAATTCATCAACTGAAATTTCTTCGCCTTCTAAATATTTTTCCATTAACTCTTCGTTAACTTCAGCTACTGATTCGATTAATGTTTCACGAGCTTCAGCTGCTTTGTCTTTGTAGTCATCTGGAATTTCGATTTCTACTACTTCTTCACCAAAGTCACCATTGTATTGGAAACATTTCATTTGAACTAAGTCAATGATAGCTTCAAATTCGTCTTCGGCACCAATTGGTAATTGGATCGCTTGAGCGTTAGCGTCTAAACGATCGTGTAAAGTACTTACTGCATATTCGAAGTTAGCACCTAATTTGTCCATTTTGTTTACGAATACGATACGAGGAACTCCGTAAGTAGTAGCCTGACGCCAAACTGTTTCAGTTTGTGGTTCAACACCTGATTGCGCATCAAGTACTGTAACCGCACCGTCAAGTACACGTAATGAACGTTCAACTTCAACTGTGAAGTCTACGTGTCCTGGAGTATCGATAATGTTGACACGATGATCATGCCATTGTGCAGTTGTTGCTGCTGATGTGATTGTGATACCACGGTCTTGTTCTTGTTCCATCCAGTCCATTTGTGCCCCACCATCGTGAGTTTCACCAATTTTGTGGATACGTCCAGTGTAAAACAGGATACGTTCAGTAGTCGTTGTTTTACCTGCGTCAATGTGAGCCATGATACCAATGTTACGAGTTTTTTCCAAAGAAAAGTCTCTAGCCATTGTATTGTTTCTCCTTCCAGTAATTACTGAGTAAATACTTTGTATATGGCGATGCCCTAAGCATGCCTATGGTAGTACCATGCGAACATACTCAGGGTTAAACCTTGAATCTTACCAGCGGTAGTGAGCGAATGCTTTGTTCGCTTCAGCCATTTTGTGTACATCTTCACGTTTCTTAACTGCGCCGCCTGTGTTGTTAGCTGCATCTAAGATTTCGTTAGCTAAACGTTCTTCCATAGTTTTTTCACCACGAAGACGTGAATAGTTCACTAACCAACGTAAACCTAAAGTAGTACGACGTTCTGGACGTACTTCAACAGGTACTTGGTAGTTAGAGCCACCTACACGGCGAGCTTTAACTTCTAATACTGGCATGATGTTGTTGATTGCTTCATCGAATACTTCCATTGCGTCGCGACCACTGCGTTCTTGTACAAGGTCGAATGCTGAATAAAGAATTCTTTGAGCTGTTCCGCGCTTACCATCTAACATGATTTTGTTAATCAATTTTGTCACTAACTTAGAGTTGTGAATTGGATCTGGTAAAACGTCTCTTTTTGGTACTGATCCTTTACGAGGCATAATCAGAGTCCTCCCTTCATATTATAGTATAATCTCATAATCTATCTCGAAAATTTACGTAATCTTAAACTTATTTTTTAGGACGTTTAGTACCGTATAATGAACGGCTTTGCATACGACCTTCTACACCTGAAGTATCAAGTGCACCACGAACGATATGGTAACGCACACCAGGTAAGTCTTTTACACGACCTCCACGTACAAGTACAACACTGTGTTCTTGCAAGTTATGGCCGATACCAGGGATATATGCGTTTACTTCGATGTTGTTTGATAAACGAACACGCGCATATTTACGTAACGCTGAGTTAGGTTTTTTAGGTGTCATTGTACCAACACGAGTACAAACGCCACGTTTTTGTGGTGAGTTCAAGTCAGTAAATTGTTTTCTCATACTGTTAAAACCTTTGTTCAAAGCTGGTGAATCTGATTTCTTAGCTTTGCTTTTTCTTGGTTTACGTACTAATTGGTTAATAGTAGGCATTTAAGATGTCCTCCTCTCCTGTTTTATAATCCCACACATCCAGGTGGTTCATTTTTAGGTTAAATAAAATTTAGTAAGCATAATTACTTACTAATTCTCATTTCAATAGAGCAACAATTGCTGCATCTACGTTGATACCTGCAAATTCTCCTAAAGCTTTCTTGCTTTCGAAAAATGAAACAGATATATCGCTATGATTGATCTTACTTAACACGTCTGACAGCAAATAAACTTCAACGTCTTGAGCAATAATCAATGATGTAACTCGGTTCTTTTTGAGCGCTTTGAGCGTCTCTTTCAAACCAACAACACTATGGTGTTTGTTAAAGCGTGCAACTTTTTCATTAGACATTGACTATCCTCCAAAGTTTTGCTTGCATCAACCTTTATAATAGTAACACTTTCCATAGGTTGCGTCAACACTATTATTAAATATACTGTCGACTTTTTTAATCATAACAAATTCAGAAAGAATTTCAAACATCTTCACTGATTTCTTACAATTTTTATTTCAAATTATCCAATAAAAGAAAGCCAATACCCGCTTTCTTGCGAAAGCAGTATTGGCTTCAAAATTAATATTTATTATTGTTGCGGTGTATCTTCCGCAAGTACTTCAACTGCCTCTTTAACTTGAGGATCGATATGTTTTTCGTATTTAGCATCGCTGTAACGTCTCATACCTGTACCTGCAGGAATCAATTTACCGATAATAACGTTCTCTTTAAGTCCAAGCAAGTCATCACGTTTACCTTTGATAGCTGCATCAGTAAGGACACGTGTTGTTTCTTGGAATGATGCGGCTGATAAGAAGCTTTCTGTTTCAAGAGACGCTTTAGTAATACCAAGCAATACTGGTTTAGCAGTTGCTGGACGTTTGCGTTCTTTGAATGCTTCTCTGTTCGCATCTGTGAAGTTATGGATGTCTACTAATGAACCTGGTAATAATTTAGTATCGCCAGCTTCGATGATACGTACTTTACGTAACATTTGACGTACCATAACCTCAACGTGTTTATCGTCGATTTCTACACCTTGCATACGGTAAACTTTTTGAACTTCTTTAAGCAAGTAACTTTCAGTCGCATTTAAGCCTGCTACTGATAAGTAGTGCTTAGGTTCGATAGAACCTTCAGTTAAGACTTCACCGCGTTCAACGTGTTGGCCTTTTTCAACTTTAAGACGTGAAGTACCTGAAGCAAGATAAGATCTTGTTTCGTTTGCACCTTTAATCACGATTTCTTGTTGACGGTCTTTCGCAAGTTTGATGTCTTCAACAGTACCTTCAATGTCAGTGATAACAGCTTGACCTTTAGGGTTACGTGCTTCGAAGATCTCTTGGATACGTGGAAGACCTTGTGTGATATCGCTTCCGGCTACCCCGCCTGTATGGAAGGTACGCATTGTAAGCTGTGTACCTGGTTCACCGATAGATTGTGCTGCGATTGTACCAACCGCTTCACCAACTTCAACTTTTTCACCAGTCGCAAGGTTTTTACCGTAACATTTTTCACATACACCATGACGTGTGTTACATGTAAATGCTGAACGGATATACATTTGCTCAATACCAGCATCTGTAATGCGTTTTGCGATTTCTGGTGTGATTAATTGATCTGGTTCTACTAACACTTCATCTGTTTCTGGATGACGTACCGTTTCTTTAGAGTAACGGCCTTCAATACGCTCGATGAATGGTTCGATCATTTCTGTACCTTCTTTAATGTCAGATACAAGCAAGCCGCGGTCAGTTCCGCAGTCTTCTTCACGAACAATAACATCTTGTGCCACGTCAACCAGACGACGAGTAAGGTAACCTGAATCGGCAGTTTTAAGTGCTGTATCGGCAAGACCTTTACGCGCACCGTGAGTAGAGATGAAGTACTCTAACACTGTTAAACCTTCACGGAATGAAGATGTGATCGGCAACTCGATGATTTTACCTGATGGAGCGGCCATCAGACCACGCATACCGGCTAACTGAGTAAAGTTAGATGCGTTACCACGGGCACCAGAGTCACTCATCATGAAGATAGGGTTCGTTTTCTCTAGGGATTTCATCAATTTGCCTTGAATTTCATCCTTAGCATCTGTCCAAATTTCAACGACAGCATTATAACGTTCTTCTTCAGTGATTAAACCACGGTTATATTGTTTTTGAACACGTTCAACTAATTTTTCGTGTTCGTCTAAGATTTCTTGTTTATCCGGTAATACCACAATGTCAGATACACCAACAGTGATACCTGCTTTAGAAGAGAATTTGAAACCTAAGTCTTTCATACGGTCAAGCATCATTGAAGTATCAGTAATGCTGAAGCGATTGAACACTTCTGCGATGATATTTCCTAAGAATTTTTTGTTGAATGGATCAACAAGTTCTTGTTCTTCAAAGTATGCTTTCAAGCCGCCTTCGCCTAATTCGCTTGCGCTGACGAAGTATTTATCAGGTGTTTTATCTTCTAAGTTTGTTTGTGATGGTTCATTAATGTAAGCAAATGAATCCGGAATAATTTCGTTGAAGATTACTTTACCAACTGTTGTTGTAAGAATCTTGCTGTTTTGTTCTTCTGTGAACGTAGGGTTATGGAATGAACCTGCGTGTACACCGATACGTGTATGCAAGTGTACATAACCGTTTTGGTAAGCTTTCAAGACTTCATTAGCGTCATTGAAGATAGCTCCTGTATTCACAGCATCTTCACGCTCTAAAGTAAGGTAATAGTTACCAAGTACCATATCTTGTGATGGTGTAACAACTGGTTTACCGTCTTTAGGGTTCAAGATGTTTTGTGCCGCAAGCATCAACATACGTGCTTCTGCTTGTGCTTCTTTAGATAAAGGTACGTGAACAGCCATTTGGTCACCATCGAAGTCAGCGTTGTAAGCTGTTGTAACCAATGGGTGCAGACGAATCGCACGGCCTTCAACCAATGTTGGTTCGAAAGCTTGGATACCTAATCTGTGAAGTGTAGGCGCACGGTTTAAAAGTACTGGGTGTTCTCTGATTACATCTTCTAAAACATCCCATACTTCGTCTTCCATACGTTCGATTTTGCTTTTCGCATTTTTGATGTTTGTTGCGATTTCGCGTTGAACTAATTCTTTCATTACGAAAGGTTTGAATAATTCTAACGCCATTTCTTTAGGTAATCCGCATTGGTACATTTTCAAGCTTGGACCAACGGCGATAACTGAACGACCAGAGTAGTCGACACGTTTACCTAATAAGTTTTGACGGAAACGACCTTGTTTACCTTTCAGCATGTGTGAAAGTGATTTTAAAGGACGGTTACCCGGACCAGTTACTGGACGGCCGCGACGACCGTTATCGATTAATGCGTCTACTGCTTCTTGCAGCATACGTTTTTCGTTTTGAACGATGATGCCAGGTGCACCTAAATCTAATAAACGTTTCAAACGGTTGTTACGGTTGATGACACGACGATATAAGTCGTTTAAATCACTTGTCGCAAAACGTCCGCCGTCTAATTGAACCATTGGACGGATTTCCGGCGGGATAATCGGAAGTACATCCAAAATCATCCATGAAGGTTCGTTACCAGAGTTTCTGAATGATTCAACTACTTCTAAACGTTTGATTGCACGTGTCAATCTTTGACCAGTAGCTGATTCTAATTCAGTACGCAACTCTTTCAACTCTTCATCCAAGTCAATTTCTGCTAATAGGTCTTTGATACCTTCAGCACCCATTTTTGCTACGAATTGACCAGGGAATTTGTCATAGTAATCTCTGTATTCTGCTTCTGAAAGCAATGATTTTTTCTCAAGACCTGTTGGGCCTGGATCAACCACAACATAAGATGCGAAGTAAATGACTTCTTCTAATGATCTTGGAGACATATCTAATAATAGACCCATACGGCTTGGGATACCTTTGAAGTACCAAATGTGTGATACAGGTGCCGCAAGTTCAATGTGGCCCATTCTTTCACGACGTACTTTTGATTTAGTTACTTCAACGCCGCAACGGTCACAAACCATACCTTTATAACGTACACGTTTGTACTTACCGCAACTACATTCCCAGTCTTTTGTAGGTCCGAAAATTCTTTCGCAGAACAAACCATCTTTTTCAGGTTTTAAAGTACGATAGTTGATTGTTTCAGGTTTCTTAACTTCACCGTATGACCATGAACGAATCTTTTCAGGTGAAGCAAGGCCGATTTTCATATAATGGAAATTATTTACATCAATCAAGGAGCCTACCTCCTTCAATTTAGATTAGCTGTGCTATTTGATTGATAAATGATCAATAAATTGAAAAATATTAAAGGTGCATAAAGGCAATGCAGTACATTGCCTAATGCTGCCTTATGATATTTGAATTTTAAACATTACGCTATTTGCTTATTGAACATTGAAATATATTAGTCAGTGATTTCTTTTTGAGATTCAGGGATTGAAGATTGTTGGATGTTCACTTTATGTTCGTTCACATCATCATCATCCATATCTGACATTTCAATTTCTTTATCATCTTCATCCATGACTTTAACATCAAGACCTAAACTTTGTAATTCTTTCATCAATACGCGGAATGATTCCGGAACACTTGGTCTAGAGATGTTTTCACCTTTAACGATCGCTTCATAAGTTTTTACACGACCTACAGTGTCATCAGATTTGTAAGTTAGGATTTCTTGCAATGTGTATGCAGCACCATATGCTTCAAGTGCCCATACCTCCATCTCACCGAAACGTTGTCCACCGAATTGAGCTTTACCGCCAAGTGGTTGTTGCGTAACAAGTGAGTATGGTCCAGTTGAACGCGCATGTAATTTGTCGTCAACCATGTGTGCAAGTTTCAACATGTACATTACACCAACAGAAATACGGTTATCGAATGGTTCGCCTGTACGTCCATCATACAATACAGTTTTACCATCTCTTGCCATACCTGCTTCTTCGATTGTAGACCAAACATCATCATCGTTGGCACCATCGAATACTGGTGATGCGACATGAATACCTAAGTTTTTAGCCGCCATACCTAAGTGCAATTCAAGTACTTGTCCGATGTTCATACGTGATGGTACACCTAATGGGTTTAACATGATATCAATAGGTGTTCCGTCTGGTAAGTAAGGCATATCTTCTTCAGGAACAATCTTAGAGATAACACCTTTGTTACCGTGACGACCGCACATTTTATCCCCAACGTGGATTTTACGTTTTTGAACGATGTAAACACGTACAAGTTGGTTTACACCTGGAGATAATGAATCGTCGCCGTCTTCGCGGTTGAAGACTTTAACGTCTAGAACAATACCGCCTGCACCATGTGGTACACGTAATGAAGTATCGCGGACTTCACGTGCTTTTTCACCAAAGATTGCATGTAATAAGCGTTCTTCAGCAGTTAATTCAGTGACACCTTTAGGTGTTACTTTACCAACTAAAATGTCGCCGTCTTTAACTTCTGCACCTACATAAACAATACCGCGTTCATCTAGGTTTTTAAGTGCGCTTTCTGCAACGTTCGGAATATCACGTGTGATTTCTTCAGGTCCTAATTTTGTATCACGTGCTTCTGATTCATATTCTTCGATATGAATTGAAGTGTAAACGTCGTCTTTAACAAGACGTTCACTCATGATTACAGCATCCTCGTAGTTATAACCGTCCCATGTCATGAAACCTACAACTACGTTGCGTCCAAGTGCCATCTCGCCAAGTTCCATAGAAGGACCGTCAGCTAAGATTTCGCCTTGTGATACAACATCTCCGACTTTAACAATCGGACGTTGGTTATAACATGTACCTGAGTTAGAACGTTTGAATTTAGCTAATCTATACGTATCTACTTCGCCATCATATTCTTGACCATCTTCTTCGATGATACGGCGAACTTTAATTTCGTTTGATTCAACATGTTCAACACGACCGAAATGTCTGTTGATAACTGCAGCACCTGAGTCGCGTGCAGCAACATGTTCCATACCTGTACCTACAAATGGAGATTCAGGATTCATCAATGGTACTGCTTGACGCTGCATGTTCGCACCCATTAACGCACGGTTAGAGTCATCGTTTTCTAAGAATGGGATACATGCTGTCGCAGCAGAAACAACTTGTTTAGGAGAAACGTCCATGTAGTCCATTTTCTCTCTGTCCATAGTTGTGTTGTTACCACGGAAACGACAAACGATTTCTTCGTCTAAGAAACGACCTTCGTCATCTAAACGAGAGTTCGCTTGGGCAACGACATAACTGTCTTCTTCATCAGCAGTTAAGTAATCGATTTGATCTGTTACCGCATTTTTATCATGGTCTACTTTACGATATGGTGTTTCGATAAATCCGAATTCGTTAACACGTGCATAACTTGATAACGAGTTGATTAAACCAATGTTCGGACCCTCAGGTGTCTCGATTGGACACATACGGCCATAGTGAGAATAGTGCACGTCACGTACTTCCATTTGGGCACGTTCACGTGTTAAACCACCAGGTCCTAATGCAGATAAACGACGTTTGTGTGTTAATTCTGCTAATGGGTTCGCTTGGTCCATGAATTGTGATAATTGAGAGCTGCCAAAGAATTCTTTGATAGATGCAATTACCGGACGAATGTTGATTAATTGCTGCGGTGTAATTGAATCAGTGTCTTGGATAGACATTCTTTCACGTACCACACGTTCCATTCTTGAAAGACCGATTCTGAATTGGTTTTGCAATAATTCGCCTACTGAACGTAAACGACGGTTGCCTAAGTGGTCAATATCGTCAGTTTGACCTACACCATACAATAAGTTGAAGAAGTAAGACATTGAAGCAACAATATCAGCCGGTGTAATGCATTTAACCTCTGAATCAGGGAATGCGTTGCCGATTACTGTTGTTGTACGGCCTTCTTCATCATTAGGTACATAGATTTTAATTGATTGTGTTTCAACAGGTTCGTTAACGATGCTGTCATCTAATTCATCTACTTCGATGTTTGCATTAGATTCTAAAACATCCATAATTTCGTCTAGTTTACGACGGTCTAAAACTGTGCCTTCTTCAGCAACAATTTCACCTGTTTCAGTATTAACAATCGGTTCAGCCAATTTTTGGTTGAATAAACGATGTTTTAAATGAAGTTTTTTATTCATTTTATAGCGACCAACACTTGCTAAATCATAGCGTTTTGGATCGAAGAAACGAGAATAAAGCAAGCTTTTCGCGTTTTCTACTGTAGGTGGTTCGCCAGGGCGTAAACGTTCGTAAATTTCTAATAAAGCTTGATCAGTATTTTCAGTACTGTCTTTTTCTAATGTGTTGCGCAAGTATTCATTATCGCCTAATAAATCAATAATTGATTGATCAGTTGAATAGCCTAGCGCGCGTAATAATATAGTTAACGGTAATTTTCTTGTTCTGTCGATACGCACATAAACAATATCTTTTGCATCAGTTTCAAACTCTAACCAAGCACCACGGTTAGGAATAACTGTTGCATCATAGTTTTCGCGACCGTTTTTATCTATTTTTTCATTGAAGTATACGGATGGAGAACGTACTAATTGCGAAACAATAACACGTTCCGCACCATTAATTACGAAAGTACCAGTATCTGTCATTAATGGGAAATCACCCATAAAGACTTCTTGGTCTTTCACTTCTCCTGTTTCTTTGTTAATAAGACGCACTTTGACACGAAGAGGTGCAGCATAAGTTGCGTCGCGGTTCTTAGATTCCTCTAAATCGTATTTCGGTTCACCCAATCTATAATCTACAAATTCTAAAGAAAGGTTGCCTGTGAAGTCTTCGATTGGAGAAATGTCTCTAAACATTTCTAATAAGCCTTCTTTTAAGAACCATTCATAAGATTTAGTTTGAATTTCAATAAGGTTTGGTAATTCTAAAACCTCAGAAATTCTCGCGTAATTTCTACGTTTACGATGTCTTCCATATTGGACAAATTTACCTGCCAAACAGATTCACCCCTCAAAAATTGTTCGAATGTCTCTTACATTATAAAATAAACAAAACGGTAACAAGACAAAAAGAAAACGGCAGCACACCCGATGACACCATTTTCTATTCTGTGTTATTAAAGATTTACTTTGTTATTTTATACGTAAAAGTACACACTTCTTGAACATAAATTTTTACATTCTATAACTATATCAGAAACTCATATGGTTGTCAATGGTTAACGCTTGCTTTTTAAAATATAATACCCTTTCTCTTTAGTCAGGGTTTCAACGTTCCCAAAAACAGCTTCCATTTTCTTTTTCGCTGAAGGCATGCCTTGTTTCTTTTGAATCACAACATACAACTCGCCGTCTGCCTTCAACTTCTCATATGCATCTTCTAAAATACCATGGACCACTGACTTTCCTGCCCTGATTGGCGGATTCGTCACAACCATGTCGCATGAATCATCCTGAACTTCAGCTAAACCATCGCTCTCTAAAATAGTGACATTATCAATATGATTCTTTTCACTATTTTCTTTTGCTAGATCCAGTGCACGGTGGTTCACATCCAACATGATAATTTGATGATGCGGTGATACTTTTGCGATCATCAATCCGATTGGACCGTAGCCGCAGCCGACATCAACAATGGTTTTGCTCGGTCCTGGCGGATGTTCTTTTAAGAACGTACGCACAAGCAAATCCGAACCGAAGTCGATTTTTCCTTTTGAAAATACACCGGCATCTGTCACGAGATTCAATTCATTTTGATGATAATGGTATTTAAACGTCTCTTTATGACTTTCAACATTTGGATCCTTGTCATAATAATGACTCATACTTACACCTCATTGCTTTTCTTTAGAAATCATTTGAGCCTGTTTGTTTCATTCTAAATAAAGGCAAGCACACCCTTTACTCTAAGGATACACATAACATCAGTGTTTTGCTATAAATACCTTTTATTCAAAATTGAACTGCACTCATTAGAAAAACCCCGTTAACTCAATAACGGGGTTTTCATTTCTCAAAGAATTCAGGCTGTGAAACGATGTTTCACGATATTAACAATGGTAATTAGCCTCGTTCTCTTTTCATTTAGTTATTGGCTGTTTAAATAGAATTATTTTAATTCTACAGTTGCGCCAACTTCTTCTAATGTTTCTTTAAGTTTTTCAGCTTCTTCTTTAGGTAAAGCTTCTTTGATTACTTTAGGAGCGTTGTCTACTAATTCTTTAGCGTCTTTTAATCCTAAGCCAGTTGCGTCTTTAACAGCTTTAACAACTTTGATTTTTGATGATCCAGCTGAAGTTAACTCAACGTCAAATTCAGTTTTTTCTGCTGCTGCGTCTCCGCCGCCTGCTGCACCTGCTGCTGCTACTGGAGCTGCTGCAGTTACACCAAATTCTTCTTCGATTGCTTTTACTAAGTCATTTAATTCTAATACTGACATTTCTTTAATTGCTTCAATGATTTGTTCTTGATTAGCCATTATATATTTCCTCCATTTTTTAAATAATTATTTGTGCGTACTGATTATTCAGCACTTTCTTCTTCTTTTGATTCGCCAACTGCTTTAACTGCATAAGCGAAGTTGCGTACAGGAGCTTGTAATACAGAAAGTAACATAGATACAAGACCGTCGTGAGATGGTAAAGAACCAACAGTTTTAACTTCTTCTGCTGAGATAACACTACCGTCCATCACGCCTGTTTTAATTTCTAAAGCTTCGTGTTCTTTAGCAAATCCAGCGATAACTTTTGCAGGAGCAACTACGTCTTCAGTAGCTGTTGCAATAGCAGTCGGACCTACTAAGAATTCGTCAATACCTTCGATTCCCGCTTGTTCTGCAGCACGACGTAACATAGTGTTTTTGTAAACTTTGTACTCAACACCTGCTTCACGTAATTGTTTACGTAATTCAGTTACTTCAGCTACTGTTAAACCACGGTAATTCACGATTACTGTTGAAACAGAATTTTTAAGTTGATCAGCGATTTGGTCAACTAATTGTTTTTTAGCTTCAATAATTCCAGACATTTAGACACCTCCATATAAATTTTGTTCGGTGCTTTTTATTTGAGCCTTACCCAATAAAAAAAGCACTTTCACCCCACGGCAAAAAGTGCTTGAAAGTTTTATAGTTCACGTTCAAGTCAATTTTAGCCTCGGTAGGATCACTATTTTAAGTTATTTCTAACTCCTACTGTCTTAGGTAAAATAATCACATCAATAAATATAACTGTTACGATGTAATATGTCAATATGTTTTAAAAAAAACTAGAGAAAATATTTTTAAAGCCTTGCAGATATGAATCTATACGATTGGCACTGTGCAACTTTAGCATTTTCTCTAGTTCTTAGTTTCATTTATATATTAAAGTTTGAAGCTTGAAGTATCTACTTTAACACCAGGGCCCATTGTAGTTGACACTGCAACAGACTTGAAGTAAGTACCTTTAGCTGAAGCTGGTTTAGCTTTTGTTAAAACGTCTTGCAACGCTTTGAAGTTTTCAACTAAATCTTCAGTACTGAATGATACTTTACCGATTGAAGCGTGGACAATACCAGCTTTCTCAGCACGGTATTCTACTTTACCTGCTTTGATTTCTTCAACCGCTTTTTTAACGTCCATTGTTACTGTGCCAGTTTTAGGGTTAGGCATTAAACCTTTAGGTCCTAATACACGACCTAATTTACCAACTTCGCCCATCATGTCCGGTGTAGCTACTACTACATCGAAATCGAACCAGCCTTGTTGGATTTTAGTTGCGTATTCTGATTCGCCTACGTAATCTGCGCCAGCTTCTTGAGCTTCAGTCGCTTTATCACCTTTCGCGAATACTAATACACGTTGAGTTTTACCAGTTCCGTGCGGTAATACTACTGCACCACGGATTTGCTGGTCGTTTTTACGAGTATCGATACCTAAACGGAATGCTACTTCAACAGAAGCATCGAAGTTTGCAACGCTAGTTTCTTTAGCTAAGCTGATTGCATCTTCAACACCGTAATATTCATTACGGTCAACTTTTTTAGCAGCTTCTAGATACTTTTTACCTTTTTTAGCCATTTATATTTTCCTCCTTTAGTGGTTTTAGCGGAATGTCCTCCCACATTACTTGCTATCGCAAGTTAAGAGCAGATGACGCCATAATTGTTCGCAACATGTTTCATTGGATTCACTTATTTGTCATCTGCCGCATTTGTTTCAAGTTTCTAATTGTTATTCGTTTTCGTTTAATAAGTACTCAATTTGCATTGAGCTGCTTATAAGTACGCTATTATTCTACAGTGATACCCATACTACGTGCAGTACCTTCGACAATACGCATTGCCGCTTCAATATCTGCCGCGTTTAAGTCAGGCATTTTTGTTTCAGCGATTTCACGTACTTGATCTTTAGTTACTGTAGCAACTTTGTTTTTGTTAGGTTCACCAGAACCTTTGTCAACGCCAGCTGCTTTTTTAAGTAGTACTGGAGCCGGTGGAGTTTTTGTAATGAATGTAAATGAACGGTCTTCATATACACTGATTTCTACCGGAATGATTAAACCTGCTTGTTCTTGTGTTCTCGCGTTGAATTCTTTACAGAATCCCATAATGTTCACACCTGCTTGACCTAATGCTGGACCAACTGGTGGTGCTGGGTTCGCTTTACCTGCAGGAATTTGCAATTTAACTACTTTTTCTACTTTTTTAGCCACGATGTGCACCTCCTTGATATCGTGATGTGGTCACAGGGCTCAGTTTTGCCCTCCCACTCTTAAAACATTTCGTGACGAAATGGCCGCCTTCTTCCAAAGCACGACCATAATATTATATCATTGAAAAAATGTAAAATCAATACCCGAATTGCATTACAATTTTTCGATTTGATCAAACTCTACTTCTACAGGAGTTTCTCTGCCAAACATATCTACTAATACTGTAAGTTTGAATTTGTCTGCTTCAATCTCTTGAACTTCACCGACTTGGTTGGCAAATGGGCCGGATTTGATACGTACTTGCTCTCCGACTTCGACTTCTACATCGATAGTTTTTTCTTTCATTCCCATTTGTTTCAAAATAAAGCGAACTTCATCCGGCAGCAGCGGGTTAGGTTTTGATCCAGCACCTGCTGAACCGACAAAGCCTGTAACACCTGGTGTATTTCTTACGACATACCAAGACTCATCTGTCATGACTAATTCCACTAATACATAACCAGGGAATGTCTTTTTCGTTAATTTCTTCGCTTTACCGTCTTTAACTTGTGTTTCCTCTTCTTCTGGTATGACAACTCTGAAAATCTGTTCTGTCATATTCATTGATTCAACACGTTTCTCTAAATTTTTCTTAACTTTATTTTCGTAGCCAGAGTAAGTATGCACGGCATACCAACGCTTTGCTCCAACTTCTTCAGACATGCTGTCACTCCTCATTAACTAATTAATTCTATTAATCTACCGATTCCCAAATCTAAGGCATAGAAGAAGATTAAGAAAAATATTACTGTAACAATTACAATAGTTGTATATTTTACGAGTTCTGGTCCAGTCGGCCAGCTCGTCTTCTCCATCTCAGATATAACGCCTTTGAAGAAACTTTCTTTCGGTGTTTTGTTTTTATCTTCAGCCATTGTCGTACCTCCAATTAATCATTAATTTCATCTTGGCCTTAAGAGCAATTACTTCGATTCCTTGTGTATTGTATGCGCATTGCATTTTTTGCAATACTTCTTCAACACGAGTCTTTCTGCAAGGTTGCTGTTTTTTGGTACGGTATAGTTTCTATTGCCGCAAATTTCACAGTTAAGCGGGACTTTCTTCATAATACCTTCACCTTACCTATATTAAATACTCACTAACTATACATAAGAAACCCTCAAATTGTCAAACGTCTAGTGAATTGTACTTTGTATCTATAAGTGTAACGAAATGCACTTAACTATCCAATAATTCATGCATTTTGCGCAGCTTCGTTTTACTTCGGTGCAATGCATTATAAACCGTTTTTTCACTAATGCCCATCGCTTTTGCTGTTTCACTTGGGGAATAATCATCCAACATATATTGTACTACTTCTTGCTCTAATTTGCTTAATTTCTTGCAGCAGTCCATAAGAATTTCTATACGCTCTTTTAAAATAAGCTGTTCTTCTATTGAAGGACGCGCACTGCGGTAAACACTTTTTGCTTCTTCAATTAAGTGCTCTTGCTGAAGTTTTAAACGTTCTTGCTTTCGGTAGTAATCATATTTAGATGTTTTGACAAGGCGATTGAAGTAATGCTCGAAGGGTGTCGCTTCGATGATTTTAAAGTGATGAATATTTCTGCTGATTCTTATGGAGATATCTTGCAACAAGTCTTCGCAATCATGCGGTGCAATTGATGTATGCATAACACGCCTGCAAATTTCAGGGTGCAGCTTTTTCAGCAGCTTATGCATTGCTTGTGCATCATGTGCTTGTACAAGTTGTATTAAAGGGACAATGTCTTGAGGAAATGGAGTTTTCTGCATCGCTGTAAGTTCTATCCTTTCATAAAAGTGAACTTATCATAGCGGAATGCTTATCAAATAAGCAAGATACAGAAAACTTATTTTTCATTGTCTCCTCTTCTGATTTTTTCAAATTCTGATAATACTTCATCAGAAAGCTGAATACGTGTACGCGGTTTGTTATTATTGAACGTTTTCATGGTCGAACTGACACTTGCTTCGCTTAATTTGATGTTTTGCCACATTTCTCTGGATGAAATACGGTATGCACCTGTTCCGAATATAGCGTGCTGTTCGCTCAGATCACTTGTCACAACCGCAATATGGGTTGTATGTTTGTCATATAACCCATATACAAAGCGCTCAATAAAGCTGTCGGCTGTTTCGTTTTCTTTCGTAAAAATCGTTCTTACGCCATGATAATAGAACTCGCTTTCAGTACCTTCTTGTTCATATGCATCAAAAACACAAATGACTTCGTCTGCCACAGTCGCATTGTAATTACCAATGGCCAGTAATAACTTCTCTCTTGCTTCCTCTAAATTTTCTTTTGCAAGATTAGACAAAGCGGTACTGTGGCCAATCATATTGTAGCCGTCGATGATTAGATAACGGTCCTTATTCTTCATAACTTACTCTCCAACCGGATGACGTTTGCGATAAATTTCGTACATCATCAAACTTGCCGCTACAGATGCATTTAAGCTGTTGATATGCCCTACCATTGGAATTTTAATATAAAAGTCGCATTTCTCTTTGACAAGACGGCTCATGCCATGACCTTCATTGCCGATTACAATTGCAATCGGCATATCTGCACTCATTTGACGGTAGTCTGTTGCGTTATCAGCTGCAGTTCCGGCAATCCAGTAGCCTTCTTCTTTCAATTTATCCATTGTTTGGGCTAAATTGGTAACACGTGTGACCGGTATATGCTGAATCGCACCTGCAGATGCCTTAGCTACTGTTTGCGTTAAAGCCACTGAACGGCGTTTGGGAATAATGACACCGTCTACTCCGGCCGCATCTGCTGTTCTTAGAATCGACCCTAAATTATGCGGATCTTCCAGGCCGTCTAACAACATTAAAGTCGGCAGATGATCTTGTGCTTTTAATTTTGCTAACAAGTCTTCCAGCTCAACATATTCATAGGGCGCAACGAGGGCCGCAACACCTTGGTGCGGTGCTTCAGCTAATCCATCTAATTTCGTTTTTGGTACGGTTTGCACGATTAATTTTTGCTTTTTTGCATTTTTTAAGATTTCATCAAGTTGTTGCTTTTTTACACCATCTTGAATCAGAATCTTATTGATTGGATGCCCAGAAGTAATCGCTTCTTTAACGGCATGTCTTCCTACAATCACTGAATCTTCCACATCCATCACACCCTTTCTTCTACTTCAGATACAATACGACAAAGCAAAGCTTCAAGGCGCTCTGTACGGCCTTCTAGGTATAAGAAACCGATAACAGCTTCCAGCCCTGAACTTTTGCGGTAAGTCTGAATATCTGTATTTTTTGCTTTGGTATGGCTTTTCGCATTGCGGCCTCTGCGGACAATTTCCAACTCTTCTTCAGTCAGCCACTCTGCTTCGATTAAGCTTTCCAACGTCAGTGCTTGGCTTTTAGCCGAAACAAAACGTTTCGCCTGCTGATGCAAACGATTAGGTTTAGCACGCAGCTTTAAGATAATGTGCTGTCTGACATATTGGTCTAAAACTGCATCCCCCATATATGCGAGTGATAAGGGGTTCAGCAGTTTAATATTTTGCGCATTATCCACGTTTGAATCTCACACCTTGCGGCGTATCTTCAAGAATAATATTTTTCGCTTTTAATTCATCGCGGATTTCATCAGCACGCGCATAATCTTTATTTTTTCGTGCTTCATTACGTTCTTCGATTAATGCTTCGATTTCTTCATCTAACAATTCTTCTTGTTTGCCTTTTAACGGTACACCTAAGACATCGCTGAAGATTTGGAAGACTTCTTTAAAGCGTTCGATGACTTTTTTAGATGTCGTATTTTCCATGACATATTTATTCGCTAATTTTGCTAAGT
Source organism: Staphylococcus sp. EZ-P03 (assembly GCF_003344575.1). Lineage (NCBI taxonomy): Bacteria > Bacillati > Bacillota > Bacilli > Caryophanales > Staphylococcaceae > Staphylococcus > Staphylococcus sp. EZ-P03. The sequence continues at coordinate 106,038 of NZ_QPMO01000016.1, forward strand.
CATACCAAGTTGTAATCGCATTCGCTGTGTTGAAGTCATCGTCCATCACTGTTTCAAATTGTTCTAACAATGCATCCACTTGTTCAATATATTCTGATTGATCTTCGATATCAGATGCAATCGCTTCTCTTTCTTCTAAAGCTTGATAACTATTGCGGATACGTTCTAATCCTGCTTTCGCTGATTCTACTAACTCCATATTGTAGTTGATTGGACTGCGGTAATGTACGCTGATCATGAAGAAACGCAGTACATCCGGGTCTACTTCTTTAATGATGTCGTGTACTAATACGAAGTTGCCTAATGATTTACTCATTTTTTCATTGTTGATATTGATGAAACCATTATGCATCCAATAGTTCGCAAAAGGCGCATGGTTATGTGCTTCAGATTGTGCGATTTCGTTTTCATGGTGAGGGAACTGCAAGTCGCTGCCCCCTGCGTGAATATCGATTGTTTCGCCTAATTCATTGTATGCCATAACAGAGCATTCGATATGCCAGCCTGGACGGCCTTTGCCGAACGGGCTGTCCCAGCTGATTTCGCCCGGTTTTGCTTTTTTCCATAATGTGAAGTCTAACGCATCTTCTTTTTGCTCGCCTGATTCAATACGTGCACCGACTTTTAAGTCATCAATAGATTGGTGGCTGAGTTTGCCGTAGCCTTCAAACTTGCGTGTTCTGAAGTATACGTCGCCTTCACTTTCGTAAGCATAACCTTGGTCCACGAGGTTTTGAATAAATTGGATGATATCATCCATATGATTCATAACACGCGGATTAGATGTTGCTTTTTTAACGTTCAATGCGCCTGTATCTTCGTAGAACGCTTTAATATAACGGTCTGCGATTTCAGGCACACTTTCGTTTAATTCTTTTGAACGTTTGATTAATTTGTCATCCACATCCGTGAAGTTAGATACATAGTTCACATCGTAGCCTTTATATTCAAAATAGCGGCGGACTACGTCGTAGTTGATAGCTGGACGCGCATTCCCGATATGAATATAGTTGTAAACCGTCGGACCGCAGACATACATTTTAACTTTGCCTTCTTCTAAAGGCTTAAACGGTTCTTTTTTTCTTGTTAATGTATTATATAATGTAATCATCTTGAATCTCTCCATTCTTAACTTGCTCTAGTTGTTTCTCTAATTGTTTCATTTGTTCGTAGATTGGGTCTGGTAAGTTGAGATGGTCGAAGTTTTTACCAATACGTTTGCCATGTTGTTTTACAATATGACCAGGAATACCGACTACCGTTGAATAACTTGGTACGTTCGTTAATACCACTGAGTTTGCGCCGATATTGACGTTTGAATCTACTTTGATATTGCCTAAAATTTTTGAACCCGCTGCAATCAACACGTTATCTCCGATATCAGGGTGGCGTTTACCTTTCTCTTTACCTGTACCGCCGAGTGTGACACCTTGGTAAATCGTTACATTATCGCCGATTGTACAAGTTTCGCCGATAACCACTCCCATACCATGGTCAATAAATAAACGTTTGCCTATTTTGGCACCGGGGTGAATTTCAATCCCAGTGAAAAAGCGTGATACTTGTGAAATAATACGTGCAGCAACGTAGTGCTTTTTATTATAAAGTTTGTGTGCCAGCAAGTGATTCCAAACTGCATGCAATCCTGCATAAGTTGTCACAACCTCAAATGACGTCTTAGCCGCAGGATCTTGTTCGAATACCATTTTTATATCGTCTCTCATTCTTTTAAACAAGTTATTCCCCTCCTATATATAACGAAAGCACCTCTAACAACTTAATGTCAGAGGTGCTTCGCACGGTTCCACTCTTCTTCAGTATGCGTGATACAAATGTTTCAAGACATACTCTCTCAAATCCCGTATTTATCATTGTCTGAACCAAGGTGCATTCAATAACGCTCAAGATGTGCTCGCAGCAGCCGCACACTCTCTGGACTTGAAACTTTATCTACTAATCCTCAGTAATTACTTCTAATAATAGGTGGTTTGCGTTGAAAATTCAAGCAGTGTCCCCCATTGAAATTATAGATATTTTTTTAAACGGTTCAGTACTTTTTCTTTACCTAATACTTCAATCGTATTCGGTAATTCCGGACCATGCATTGATCCTGTTACTGCAACACGAATCGGCATAAATAATTGTTTGCCTTTAATACCTGTTTCTTTTTGAACTTCTTTGATTGTTTTTTTGATTTCAGCCGCTTCAAACGGTTCTAACGCTTCTAACTTACCGTATAAATGTTCAATAAGTTCTGGCACTTGTTCACCGTTGATAACTTCTTGTTCTTCTTCTCCTAACTCGATTTCGTCTCTGAAGAAGATTTCAGAAAGCGGTACGATTTCACCTGCATAGCTCATTTCTTTTTGGTATAAACCGATTAATTTGCGACCCCAGTCTAAATCTTTTTCAGATGGTGATTCTGGAATCAATCCTGCATTGATTAAATGCGGCAATGCAAGTTCGAAGACTGTTTCTGAGTCTTTTTGTTTCATGTATTGGTTGTTAACCCAAGCTAATTTTTTCTTATCGAAGAATGCTGGTGATTTTTGCAAACGATTTTCATCGAATAATTTAATAAATTCTTCTCTAGAGAAGATTTCTTCTTCGCCTTCAGGTGACCAGCCAAGCAATGTAATGAAGTTGAATAATGCTTCCGGCAAGTAGCCTAAGTCGCGATATTGTTCGATGAATTGAAGGATTTGACCATCACGTTTACTTAATTTTTTACGTTGTTCGTTCACGATTAATGAAATGTGGCCGAAACGCGGCGGTTCCCAACCAAATGCTTCATAAATCATTAATTGTTTAGGTGTGTTTGAAACATGGTCATCACCGCGGATAACGTCAGAGATTTCCATGTAGTGGTCATCTGCAGCTACTGCGAAGTTGTAAGTCGGAACACCGTCTTTTTTCACAATAACCCAGTCGCCGATGTTGTCTGATTCAAATGATACTTCGCCTTTAACCATATCATCGAATTTATAGACTTTGCCTTTTGGTACACGGAAACGAATTGCCGGAAGACGTCCTTCTGCTTCGAATGCTTCTCTTTCTTCTTGTGTTAAATGAGCATGTTTACCTGCATAGCGCGGTGTTTCTCCGCGTGCAATTTGGCCTTCGCGTTCCGCTTCTAATTCTTCTTCAGTCATATAGCATTTATATGCTTTATCTTCTGCTAATAATTGTTCTACTAAAGGATCGTAGAATTTACCACGTTCAGATTGACGATACGGACCATAACCATTGTCTTTATCAACAGATTCGTCCCAATCAAGACCTAACCATTTCAAGTTGCTGAATTGTGAAGATTCGCCGTCTTCTAAGTTACGTTTTTTATCCGTATCCTCAATACGTACAATAAAGTCTCCATCATAATGTTTAGCAAATAAATAGTTGAATAGTGCTGTTCTAGCGTTTCCGATATGCAAGTAACCTGTTGGACTCGGTGCATATCTGACTCTTACGCGATCACTCATTATTTCGTTCACTCCTGTATTTTTAGATTATTAAAAAGAAAGCGGCAAAATGTCCGTACATTTTATACTTCCTTTTGAGATAGTGATTAATCAGAAAATGCTTGATTATCGTTTGCAAGACAAGGTCAAAAACCTGTGTATCGGCATGACTTTGACTGACAAGAAATAGCCAGGCAATTCTGTACCCATTCTTACTTATTGTAGCATTACAAGCCGTATTTGGTAAGCCCATTGCTTCAACTAAACGGCTGTAAATGCATCCTTGTTCCATGTGAAACAATAAACAAACTAGCGTTTCATCAATTTCGCAAAGACGATACGTCCTGATGATGTTTGCAGAATGCTTGTGATTTCAATATCGACATGCTGGCCGACTAATGTTTTAGCATCATCAATTACTACCATTGTGCCATCTTCTAAATAGCCGACACCTTGTCCCGGCTCTTTACCCATTTTCGTCAATAAAAGGTTGATTTGATCCCCTTGACGTACTGTAGGCTTCACTGCTTCTGACAAGTCGTTGACATTCAGTACTTTAATGCCTTGCACACGTGAAATTTTATTTAAATTAAAGTCTGTCGTAATCAAGTCTGCTTTGTATTTATGTGCCAGTTTAATCAATAAAGCGTCGATATCATTATATGATTTTTGCGGATGCACTACTTGCGAAGGATGATCTGCGTCATGAATTTTATTCAAGATATCCAAACCTCTTTGGCCTTTCTCTCTTTTGACGCTGTCTGTCGAATCTGCGACCACTTGCAGCTCATTGATTACACCTTGAGGAATCAAGATTTCACCGTCTAAGAAACCGCATTGAATCACATCTAAAATTCTACCGTCGATCACAGCGCTGGTATCGATAATTTTCGGTGTTGCGCGCAGTGCGTTCATAGAAGCTGAACGTGCCATCTTTTCTGGCAGGAATGCTAACATCTCATCCCTTTTCTTCAAGCCGAACTGGAACCCTAAATAACTTAAAAAGACTGTAATGATAATAGGTAGGACATGAAGGAACAGTGATGAACCTATAATATTTAAAATAAAGGCAATCATTACAGAAATAAAGAGTCCCATAATCAATCCGATTGCCGCAAATAGAATTTCAACAGCACTGTGACGCATAATAAACACTTCTAATCGACGCAGTGTCCGCGTGATTTTCGGTATTAACAAACCGAAAATGATAAAGAAGCCGATAATTCCTAATAATGCTGCGATATACTTGTTTGTCAGCCATGGATACGTATGTACCAAATTCGTATCTTTCGCAATGTCAGGAATAATCAAAATGCCTAAGCTGATTCCCAAAATGAAATAGCTTACAATGACAATTGTCTTTATAATATTCATCTGATAGCCCCCTTTCTTTATATTTGGTATCAGCTTTTCATCAATGCAAAATTCAATGCTTCATGCACACTGGTTACACCGATGACTTGAATATTGTCAGGAAAATCCCAACCTCCTATATTTGTTTTAGGAATAATGACACGTTTAAATCCGAGTTTCGCTGCCTCTTGCACACGTTGTTCAATACGTGATACACGACGTACTTCCCCCGTTAAACCAACCTCACCGACAAAGCAATCCATACCATTGACCGGCTGGTCTTTGAAGCTGGATGCAACTGCTGCGATGATAGCCAAGTCGACTGCAGGTTCTGTCAGACGTACACCGCCTGCCACTTTAACGTACGCATCTTGCTGCTGAAGCAGGTAGCTTTCTTTCTTCTCTAAGACCGCCATCAGCAAGTTCAAGCGGTTATGATCAATCCCTGTCGCCATACGTCTCGGGTTATTGAATGTCGTCGGTGTGACTAAGGCTTGTACTTCAATTAATAAAGGACGTGTTCCTTCCATAGTCGGCACAATCGTTGAACCCGCAACATTCGTTGAACGTTCTTCTAAAAACATTTCTGAAGGGTTTTTGACTCCTTTTAAACCACTGTGTTTCATTTCGAAAATACCCATTTCATTGGTTGAACCGAAACGGTTTTTCACTGCACGCAAAATTCTGTATGCATGGTGCTCATCGCCTTCGAAGTATAAGACGGTATCCACCATATGTTCTAATAAACGCGGTCCGGCAATTTGACCTTCTTTGGTCACGTGTCCCACAATAAATGTCGCAATGTTCATCTGTTTTGCGATTCCCATCAAGATTTGCGTACTTTCTCTGACTTGCGATACTGAACCTGGTGCTGAACTGATATCAGGATGATAGACAGTTTGAATAGAGTCTACTACGACTAAATCAGGCTGTGTTTGTTTTACGGCCTCTTTAATCACTTCTAAATCCGTTTCCGCAAATACATTCAATTGACTTGAATCTTCTTCTAAGCGATCTGCACGCAATTTGGTTTGGTTCAGTGATTCCTCACCGGTAATATATAATACTTTCTTATTTTGAGATAATGCAGAACAAATCTGCAGCAGCAATGTAGATTTCCCGATACCCGGGTCGCCGCCGATAAGCACTAGCGAACCTTGTACAATACCTCCGCCCAAGACACGATCAAATTCAGGCGAGCTCGTGTGGATACGCGGTGTCGTTTCATGCTGCACTTGATTTAATTTTGTTACTTTAGCTGTTTGTTCGCGTGTACGCATCCCTCTTCCGCTGGGTGTTTCTTTTTGAGAGATTACCTCTTCCATTTGGTTCCAAGCTCCGCAATTCGGGCATTTCCCCATCCATTTCGGTGATTGGTAACCACAAGCCATACACTCGAATGTCACTTTCTTTTTCGCCAAATTTACACCACCTATTTTTATGTGAAAAACATATCTATTTTACCGCTTTATGCATTTAAATGCTATTAATGATTGCTTTACTATTTTATACCTGAATCCTGTCTGCTCACAATCATAAATAGTATGATTTAAAATAATCATATCAGATTTCTTTGCGGTCACATATTATAACACCTTTAACCTATTATAACCTCAAAATATAAAAAGACTCCCTTTAAGCAGCACTGATTTCAGCTGCTGCTTCAAAAGGAGCCTTTGCTCAACAAATACTGATATTACTTCAACATCGCTTATGCTTTTGTTGCTGTAGTTTCAGTTTCATCTGTTTTGCGATCATTAATATTATATTCGAATTTTTCACCGTTATGGTCCACTACAACATCTTTGCCTTCTAATTGGTTGCCGTCTAAGATCAATTCACTTAAGTTATCTTCAACTGTTTTTTGAATTGCTCTGATTAATGGACGTGCACCGTATTGAGGGTCATAACCTTCTTCAGCGATTTTTTCTTTCGCTGCTTCAGTTACTTCGATATTAATATCTTGTTCAGATAAACGATCTGTAAGCTGGTTAACCATTTTCGTAACAATTTCTTTCAATTCAGCTTTATCAAGTTTGTGGAAGACAATGATATCATCGACACGGTTTAAGAACTCTGGACGGAATGCATTTTTCAGTTCTTTCAACATTGTACTGCGGATTGTTTCATAGTCCGCACCTTCATCATTACCGCCGCCGAAACCAGCGAAGCGTTGATCTTGAAGTTCTTGTGCGCCGACGTTTGAAGTCATAATAATCACTGTATTGCGGAAGTCTACACGACGTCCTTTTGTATCCGTTAAGAAACCATCATCTAAAACTTGAAGCATGATGTTGAATACATCAGGGTGTGCTTTTTCGACTTCGTCGAATAAGATAACTGAGTAAGGTTTGCGTCTTACTTTTTCAGTTAATTGACCGCCGTCATCATGACCTACATAGCCCGGAGGCGCTCCGACTAAACGACTCACTGCGTGTTTTTCCATGAATTCACTCATGTCGACACGAATCATTGCATCTTCGTCGCCGAACATTGATTCTGCTAATGCGCGTACTAATTCAGTTTTACCTACACCTGTCGGTCCTAAGAAGATGAAGCTTCCGATTGGACGTTTAGGGTCTTTAAGACCTGCACGTGCACGACGTACTGCTTTACTGATTGAAGTCACAGCATCTTTTTGACCAATTACACGTTTGTGCAATGTGTCCTCTAAGTTAAGCAGACGTTCAGATTCTGTTTCGTTCAAGCGTGTTAATGGAATGCCTGTCCATCCGGCAATAACTTCAGCGATATCGTTTTCTGTTAATGATGTGTTAGAACCGCCTTGTGCATTTTTCCATTCATTTTTCGCTTCTTCATATTGTTTTTCTAATTTTGTTTGTTTATCGCGAAGGTTCGCAGCGTTTTCGAATTCTTGTGAATGTACTGCTGCGTCTTTTTCATTTTTAACTTTTTCAATTTCTTGTTCGATTTCTTTCAAGTTTGAAGGTGTCGTATGACTTTTCAGTCTTACTTTTGAACTTGCTTCATCGATTAAGTCGATTGCTTTGTCTGGTAAGAAACGATCTGAAACATAACGGTCGCTTAAACGCGCAGCTGCTTCAACCGCTTCATCAGAAATATTAATACGGTGATGCGCTTCGTAACGATCGCGTAAACCTTTTAAGATAGCAATTGTATCTTCAACTGTCGGTTCATCAACTTGTACAGGTTGGAAACGACGTTCTAATGCTGCATCTTTTTCAATGTGTTTACGGTATTCATCTAATGTTGTTGCACCGATTGCTTGCAGTTCACCGCGTGCTAATGCTGGTTTTAAGATGTTTGAAGCATCAATAGCACCTTCAGCACCGCCGGCACCGATTAATGTGTGCAATTCATCGATGAATAAGATAACGTTGCCTGCTTGGTGAATTTCTTCCATAACTTTTTTCAATCTTTCTTCGAATTCACCGCGGTATTTTGTACCGGCAACAACTGTACCCATATCAAGAGACATTACACGTTTGCCTTTTAATGTTTCTGGTACTTCATTATTTACGATTGCTTGTGCTAAGCCTTCAGCAATTGCTGTTTTACCTACCCCAGGTTCACCAATCAATACTGGGTTGTTTTTAGTACGGCGGCTTAATACTTCAATGACACGTGTAATTTCTTTATCGCGTCCGACAACCGGATCTAATGTGCCGTCTTTTGCGATGACTGTTAAGTCGCGTGCCAAGCCGTCTAACGTAGGTGTGTTGTTTGATTTAGCAGCTTGTGCATTTTTATTGCTCATTTCAGGACTGCCAAGTGCTTTAACCACTTGTGCGCGTGCTTTTGTAATATTTAAATCCAAGTTTGCGAATACACGTGCAGCTACACCTTCGTTTTCGCGGATTAAACCAAGCAGGATATGCTCTGTTCCGACGAAGTTATGGTGTAATTTGCGTGCTTCGTCCATTGAAAGTTCAATGACTTTCTTAGCTCTTGGTGTATAGTGCAATGTACCGATTTGTTCTTGGCCTTGACCGATCAGTTTTTCAACTTCTGATACAACCAAGTCTTCTGTAATACCGAAACTTTCTAATACTTTTGCTGCAATACCCTCAGGTTCTTTCATTAATCCAAGCAGCAAGTGTTCCGTTCCGATATTTGAGTGATTCAAACGAATCGCTTCTTCTTGTGCATGTGCTAATACACGTTGTGCACGTTCTGTTAATCTGCCGAATAACATAGCAAAACCTCCTATTTTATATGTTCTCTGATTACATTTGCTCTTTGTTCTTTAATTGAAATTCGATTGTTTTCGTCTATTAAGAATGGCGATTGAATTGCGACCATCATTTGGTTGAAATTAAAGTCAGGCAATTCATCAATGTAGCCTAAATCAATACCTAATTTGACTTCGCTCAAACGCGTTGATGCTTCTTCCATAGAAATCATACGGCTATAGCGCAGCAGACCCAGCGAACGGTAAATGCGGTCTTGCATTTCAATAAGACTGTGATAGTCTAATTGCTTGCGGATCTGCATTTCTTCAGCAATAATCTGCTGAACAATTTCTGTTAGAGTTTCAATGATTTGTTCTTCCGTTCTTCCCAAGGTCAACTGGTTTGAAACTTGATAAATGTGTCCGTACACTTGAGAACCTTCTCCGAAAATACCGCGGATTGTAAAGCCGAAACGATTAATTGTTTGTGCAATACGATTCATGCGTTTCATAATCGAAAGTCCCGGCAAGTGCAGCATGACACTCGCACGCATACCTGTTCCGATGTTTGTCGGACAAGTCGTTAGATAGCCGAGTTGTTCATCGAAACTGATATCTAAAGCGCGATCAAGCCGATTATCTATTTCTGAAGCGCTTTGATATAAGCGTTCCAAGTCCATATCTGAACTCATTGTCTGTATTCTGATATGATCTTCTTCATTTACCATTATGCTTAATGATTCATCTTCATTCAACAATACTGCTGAAGCCGGCTGCTCTATTAGTTCTTTACTGATGAGATGTTTCGCAACTAATTTCAGTTTATCTGTCTGCTCAATCATTTGAAGGTTGATAACTTTCAAATCCGGCAAAGCATCTTGTACTTCGTTGATGACTTTTTGTCCTTCAACATCTGAAGTAAACATTAAGGGATGAACATGATTATTCAAGTTTCTGGCAAGTCGAATACGTGAAGACATCACCACTGGTGTTGCAGCGTCTTGCTGCATCCAATTACTCATGTACATTGAATGTTCGCTCATGTATTATCCCTCGCTTTCTTCTTTTAGTGCTTTAATCTCATCGCGGACAACCGCAGCTTCTTCAAATTCTTGTTTCTCTATCAATTCTTGTAAATATTTATCTTTTGCTTCTATTTGTTTCTTAATCGCTAATTTGTGCTGAGAGGAGACTGGTGTCTTGCCGACATGCTCGATTTGACCGCCTTGCACACGTCTGACAATATCCACAATATCCTCTTTAAAAGTAGTGTAACATTGTGCACACCCAAACTTCCCTTTATATGCAATATCTTTCAGTGTCATATGGCAATTCGGGCATTTCTTTTCTTCTCTGATTGTTAAGTCTTCTAATTGTATACCGTGCTTAGAAGCCAAATGCTGAAGGATTTGTTTTATAACAAAAGAGCCTTCCATGTCATCTTGATTGTTCTGCCATGTAGGTTCCTCTTCATTACTTTCTGCTATTACTCTCTTTATTGTTTTAGGTTGTATTTCATTTTCGCTGTGCTTATCAGACTTTGGTGTATGCATTGATTTGTCAGCCATGTGCAGCCTCCTATCTATTAATAGTAATTAATGACCGGTAACAGCTGTTTCAATATATTTGCTCGAACAATATCTCTTGCGACAACTTCCATTCTAAGTGTGTCTCTATCTATCACTGCAAGCATCATTTTGGCTTCGCGCAGTGTAATATATTGATTATCAAGCAATCCTTCGATCACATAATGTGCTTGTTGCTGAGAAATAGAATCGCCGATGATTTGTAAGAGGTGATCAATGTAACCCTTCGTATCCTTAGTTTCAACTTTCGTGATTCGGATATAACCTCCACCACCGCGTTTACTTTCAATTTCATAACCGTGTTCATTGGTGAATCTTGTCTTAATTACATAATTAAGCTGAGAAGGCACACAGTCAAAGCGTTGAGCAATATTCGCTCGTTGTATCTCAACAACATCTTTATTTGATTCCTCAAATAAATGTTTAATGTACTGTTCTATGATGTCGGACATATTGTGCATGGATATCACCCCTTTTTTTGACCTTCTTTGACTATATTATATGACCAACTTTGACCTTTTTCAACCAATATGATTTAAAAAATTTTCGACAACCTTAAAATTAGGATGTTCGTGAGCGTTATTTTCCTGTATCATATTGGATGAAATAAAAAATAAAGGATGAAGTTAAACCATGCATATACTTATTGCTTTAATTGGGATTGTTTTCTTTTTAGCACTTGCATTTGTTTTCAGTTCTGATAAGAAGAATATCAAATGGAAATATGTGGGTATCTTGCTTGTCATCCAATTCATCTTCGCTTTCCTACTATTAAAAACAAATGTGGGAATTACTGTAATTGGTGGCATTGCCCATGGCTTCTCTTACCTGTTGTCTAAAGCAGCAGAAGGAGTTAATTTCGTGTTTGGAGGGTTTAAATATGTAGACCCTAAAAACCCGCCGTTCTTCTTTAACGTATTATTGCCGATCGTATTTATCTCTGCGATTATCGGGATCTTGCAATATACAAAAATCTTACCGCTTATTATTAATGTTTTAGGTTTCTTGATTTCAAAAATCAACGGTATGGGACGTTTAGAATCTTATAATGCCGTAGCAGCTGCGATTTTAGGACAATCTGAAGTATTCATTTCATTGAAAAAACAACTGCCTTACATACCTAAGCAGCGTTTATATACTTTAACTGCTTCTGCGATGTCTACAGTTTCCGCTTCAATTATCGGTGCATACTTTACATTATTAGATCCTAAATATGTGGTAACAGCGATTGTCTTAAACTTATTCGGCGGTTTCATTATCGCTTCAATCATCAACCCTTATACAGTGGATGAAAAAGACGATAAACTATTAGTCGAAGAGACAGGCGCAAAACAGTCGTTCTTTGAAATGTTGGGAGAATATATTTTAGACGGCTTTAAAGTGGCAGTGATTGTAGGTGCGATGTTAATCGGTTATATCGCTATTATCGCTTTATTAAATGGTATTGTCAGCGGTATTTTCTCTGGCGTATCTGGCGGCGCAATCAAATGGGACTTCCAAACATTAATCGGATTTGTGTTTGCACCATTTGCATTCTTAACAGGTATTCCTTGGGGAGATGCAGTGAAAGCAGGCTCATTAATGGCGACTAAATTATTATCTAACGAATTCGTTGCAATGCTTGATTTAGGCAAAATGCAAGGCTTATCAGAGCGTGCAGTCGGCATTACATCTGTATTCTTAGTATCATTTGCGAACTTCAGTTCAATCGGTATCATTTCAGGTGCCATCAAATCTTTAAACAACGAAAAAGGCGACGTGGTTGCCCGCTTCGGTCTTAAACTTTTATTCGGTGCAACACTTGTATCATTTATTTCTGCAGCAATTGCAGGATTCTTCATGTAAGCACCTTACTACACAACGGCTTCCTTTTCAGGAGGCCGTTTTTTGCGTTGCATTTCCTCGTTGACCTTGTCATCAACTATTTTTGTTCGGGTGTCAAATTTGTTTCAGTATTGTCCCCAGGTTCTGCATTTTCACCGTTTTCTTTTTGTTCAGTTTGGCCAGTATTTCCATTATCTGCGAAAAATTGCAGTTTCAACTTTAATAAGCGTTCAGATTGTAATAAGTTTGTCATGTTTTGCACCTCTTATAGTATTGAGCACGGTTTGGGCATAATAAAAAGCCACCACATTAAATGTGATAGCTTAGCTTAAAATATATTTATTTGCATAAAAATCAGATAAACTTTCATTCTTTTTAATGCATTCTTTTAAAATTAAAACTTTTTGCCGTTCGGTAGTCACTTGCATATACATTGTTTCTGGTTCTTCACCAAACTTTTTAATGTATTCTTTTAATACTTTTTCATAATTAACCAATTTTCAACACCTCCACTGCAATTTCTAATAGTTTCGCATAAAACTTGTACGATTTTGGCAACTCATTTTTTATTAATTCTAATGATTTTGGATCTGAATATATCTTGCCAGTTACCAACATATGGCGCTGTTGTACTTCTGCAATTCGGGTGCATAGGCGGTGCATTAACACCTGGCACCATATCTTTAACATAAAATACTTTATCGTCGTTCTGTCTGCATATCTTACTTGCGCGTTCGTCTAATTTAGCTATGAACTGGTATTATACATCATTGCCCAATGTCTCTTTATACTGCAGTTTCTGTGCTTTTGTTATGAGCAATCTTTTTGTATTGCTTACGGTTTGGTCTTGTTTCTTGCGAATTTCAGACACATATTCATAAGGGGGTCGACCTCAATTAATGTGATAGCTTAAAAAAGTGTATAAAAATAGCACCTTAACCGCTGTTTTTGGTTAGGTGCTTACCCCCATGCTACAAAATCAGTTTCGGGGAATTCGTTATTTCCTATGTTCTCTTTTATTCTTTGTATTGCATGGCCTAAATAAATAGAATAGTACCCGCCTAAACCTGATTTCGTTGCATCAACTACTTTTCTGTCTGCTAGCCTAATTGTAACTTTCCCTTGGTATTCCTCAGATCTATCTTCAGGAAAATAATTGTAAGTGACAAAAGATTTATTTTTTTCTAGTAACTTTATTGTTAACATTTAATTACCCTATCCCTTCCACTTCTTGTGAATAATTGTATTTTCTTTCTACAATGCTATGAGCTTTACTATATGAATAATTATACTTGTTCGTCAAATAATGTTCGAGTGCCTCATGATGCTTCAATATAATATCTCTTTTTTTAATATTATCCCCTGCACTCAATCTATTCCAACTAAAAGCAATATTATAATCTGAATCAAAAGTTTTGAAACCATTTCTGAGTTGATATTTGTTTTCAAACAAATGCTCGTAAACACGTTTTATTGTATTTTCATTTAGTCCTGTGTTCTTAGATATATTTATTATTTCTTGGCACTTATCTCTTTTTTGATTTTATTGTACAATTCATCTGAAATTTCAATTCTTTTTTCCCAATATGAATCATTATTATCGTTTAAATCTACTTCTATTGTAGCGCCTAAAACCCTTTTTGCAGTATCGTTTTTTAATTCTATACTAATATCTTTTACATCATCATCATTTAAGCTGTACTTACCTTTTCTGTCTTTAAAGAATTTATCCCACCAGTTTTCAACGTATGGGGCTGTTATGCTTCTGTTATGAACAATCTTTTTGTAACTCGTATTGATTATTCCAAAGCCTGTCCGACCAGTTTACATTGCCAAAATCTGCATTAACTACTTCTATGACCAGATCGGTCCACTATCTGTCTTGTCTTTCTATGTAACAGTTATTTATAGTACTTATATTTTATCTCCTCAAATATCACGATTCTTTTTCTTGTCCTTTATCTTTTTAATAAATAAAGGTAATAATAATAGAAGTAAAATAGGTAACTTCATAAGTCACATCTCCTTTTCTTTTAAATTTACAATCTAAAGTTTAAAAGAAAGACATACCCAAGCATACTTTTCATTCAAATTATTAATCACAAAATATTGCCATTCCTACTAAACCGCCACCATTTACAGATTTTAATTCTTCTAAACTTAACTTTCTTTTTTTCGACTTCATAAAATCAAACCTAGAATTTTAAATGCAAACGTTTTTCACTTATATTATATTTCATAAAATCTATAGAAATCAACTTGTTTATGCACCATTAAAAAGGAAGTAGTTGGATATTGAGGTATCCTTGGAATGCAAAACAAGTTATCTTTAATATCAATATTCATTTGAAAATCCACATCAAAACTGCTATTTTTAAAATAAGAATATTCTAACTATTTTAACTATCGATTAAACTTTTTTCTCTCTAGCATCTATTTTTTACTTTTTTAGTTAATACATTGTCTATGAAGAATTATTGTTTGAGGGGCTGAAGTCTGTAATAACACTAAAATAACTAATTTTGGTGCGAAAATAAGTGTTATCTAAAGAGACGCTTTATAGTAAGTGATTTAATGTTTGTCAAAGCTAATTCTAAATGATGAACATACGCTCATCTGCTAGAGACTGTAAATATTAGATTTTTGAACCTGAATTTAAATCGATTCACCACCCTTTCGCTGAAGATGAAACCATGGTGGGTGAATAATTTAAATATATATACACAAAATAAAAAGAAGGTGTCCCTATGAAATTGAATGAGATACACATCAGTAAATTCCAAGAAACAGATACACAAGCAGTTGTAGATTTAATAATCGACACGCTTAGAACGACAAACATTAAAGATGAACCGAAGGAAGATATCGAAAGTTACGCAAAAGATATCACACCTGAAAGCATTCAATATAAAGCAGAACACGTCAATTTCTATGTTTTCAAGATGAATGATCAATTAATCGCCACAGGTGCTATCGGTCCTTATTACGGTAGTGAAACAGAATCGTGCTTCTTTTCTATTTTTGTCTCTCCTGATTACCAGCAGCAAGGTATCGGAAGATTGATTATGGATACTTTGGAAGATGACTATTATTATCATCGAGCAGAGCGTCTGATTATCCCTGCTTCTATTACGGCTGTTCAATTCTATAGAAAACGCGGCTATGATTATATAGACGGCAATCAAACACCAGATCATGAGGGTCTGATATATCTTGAAAAATTTAATGCAACATAAAAAAGCGAGCAACCTTAATGGCTGCTCGTTTTTGATTGCTTATACATTTGCTTTTTTACTTTCAGCAACAATATGATCAATAAAGTATTCTGTAACACGATAATCATCTGTTAATTCAGGATGGAAAGAAACACCTAAATAGTTGCCTTCTCTCACTGCTACGATTTTATCGCCGACTGTACTTAATACTTCTACATTGTCACTGTTTACTTTTTCGATATGCGGTGCTCTGATGAAGACCGCTTCAATATCTTCTGCAATACCGTTAATGTCTAATTCAGACTCGAAACTGTCTACTTGGCGTCCGAATGAGTTGCGTTCAACAGTAATATCTAATTTCTTCAAGTAACCTTCTTCACCGACGATATCTTGAGCAAGGACAATTAAGCCTGCACAAGTTCCGAACATCGGCAAATCTGAATTGACTAATGCTTCTTTAAAGCCGTAGAGATTCATCAAACGGCGCAATGTCGTTGATTCTCCTCCAGGCAAAATTAAACCGTCAATTTCTTCTAATTGTTCAACACGTTTGATTGCGACACCTTCGTGACCGCTTAACTCAATATGGCGCAAGTGCTCGCGCACTGCACCTTGCAAAGCTAATACGCCGATTTTCATCTTACCAGCCACGCTCTTGCATACGTTCTTCTAATGATAATTGGTTAACATCTAAACCTTTCATTGCTTCACCTAAGTCTTGAGCTAATTTACCGATGAGTTCGTAATCAGTATAGTGTGTTGTTGCTTGAACAATTGCTTTTGCGAATTTTTCAGGATCGTCTGATTTGAAGATACCTGAACCTACGAATACACCATCAGCACCTAATTGCATCATTAACGCAGCATCTTGAGGTGTCGCAACACCGCCTGCTGCGAAGTTAACAACTGGTAAACGGCCATTGTCTTTGATTGATTTTAAGACTTCATATGGTGCACCGATTTCTTTTGCGAATGTCATGATTTCATCATCCGGCATTACTGTTAATTTAGCCACTTCTGAATTAACTTGACGCATATGACGTACAGCTTCAACGATGTTGCCTGTACCAGGTTCACCTTTTGTACGTAACATTGCAGCACCTTCGCCGATACGACGTGCAGCTTCGCCTAAGTTGCGGCAGCCGCATACGAATGGTACTGTGTAGTCGCTTTTCAATAAGTGATACTCTTCATCTGCTGGTGTTAATACTTCTGATTCATCGATATAGTCTACACCCATTGCTTCTAATACACGTGCTTCTGTGATGTGACCGATACGGCATTTAGCCATTACAGGAATAGAAACAGCATCCATAACTTCTTGTACAATTTTAGGATTGCATGCACGTGCTACTCCGCCAGCTGCTCTGATATCTGATGGTACACGTTCAAGCGCCATAACTGCTACTGCGCCTGCTTCTTCTGCAATTTTAGCTTGTTCTGCATTGACAACGTCCATGATAACGCCGCCTTTTTGCATTTCAGCCATTCCTCGTTTTACTCGATCTGAGCCTACAATTTTAGACATACTAAATACCCCTTTTCTGATTGATTAAATCCAGTTTAAAGGATAAACTGATAGTGTTAAAGGACCAATTTCGATAAATAATAGGAGGTCAGTTGAATGAAGCAACCCTTATACATGCAGTTATATCAAACTTTAAAAGAACAAATCATTGAAGGACAGTATCAATCTGGTGACCGTTTCCCGTCTAAACGCCGTTTAGCAGAACATCATTCCTTAAGTAATACAACGATAGAGCATGCCTATCAGTTCTTATTAGATGAAGGCTATATCTATTCAAAACCGCGCTCAGGCTATTATGTATCAGATATTGAATCTTTGCCGATTGTGACAAAAGACAACCCTGTCGCAGATATTAAGAAAGAAGCACCCGCTGCTTCTGATATACAATTCAGTTTTGACCTGGCACGTATCGATACACAACACTTCCCTTGGCAGCAATTCCGCAAGTATTCGCGTGATGTCTTTGATGAATCTATGCCGGACATTTTACAACCTGGCCATCAGCAAGGCGAATATCGTTTAAGACAAGCGATTGCACATTATCTCTTTAACAGCCGAGGTGTGAATTGCCATCCAGAACAGATTATTATCGGTTCTTCTACTGAACAATTAATCAACCAAGTTACTGATATCTTAACAGACCGCTCTTACATCATTGAATATCCGAGTTATCCTCCTATCAAGCAAGTATTAGATAAAAAGGAATTGGATTATAAACAAGTACCTGTCACGAAAAGCGGTATAAATATGAAACAAGTCTTTAATTCCAATCGCCAAGTTGTATATGTGACACCTTCACACCAATTCCCTACTGGTTATGTGATGAATTTAAAAACACGTACACAATTGATCAACTGGGCCCACCAGCACCCTGAACGCTTTATCATTGAAGATGATTATGATTCTGAGTTCCGATATTTCAGTAAGCCGATTCCTGCCTTGCAAAGTTTGGATACGACGGGAAAGGTTATTTATATAAGTACCTTTTCAAAATCACTCTTTCCAAGCTGTCGTATCGCATTTATGGTATTGCCTAAAGCCTTAATACAAACTTATGATGCATTGCCTGACAAAGAAGGCAATACAGTCCCTGCACCTATGCAGTATATGGTTGCACAATTTATGGAAAAAGGTTCATTCGAACGTCATTTAAATAAAATGCGTAAAGTTTATCGTCATAAATTGACTTACATTATCGATGCTTTGTCACCTTTTAAAAATCAGTTGCTGATAGAAGGTGCCACAACCGGCATGCACTTCACATTGACCGTCAAAAATGGTTTGGATTTGGATACTATCTTAAAACGTGCAGAAACGCATCATGTAAAATTAAAACCCTTGGTGCACTATATGAAGAAAGAAAATTATGATGTGCATGCCCCTAAGTTTATTGTAGGTTTTGGAGGCATTCCAGATGATGAATTAGAAGCGCACACGCGAGCATTAATCAAAACTTTAGTACGATAAGGAGGAAACTATGCATGCCATTCAATTAATCCCATATGTTCCGAAATATAATGCACAGCTCGCAGAGTTCTCTATAGCAAAAGAAGAAAGTGCCTTTGCACTTACGCCTTTAGCCGCATTAGAAGATTTAGCGGATCAAGAATATCCTGTCATTGTATTGTATGAACAACTACCTGCCGGCTTCTTAAGGTTGAATCAAAATCAAGAACGTTTCGGACTCACTGACAATCCAAATTCCATTTTGGTCAAATCATTTTCTGTGACAGAAACTCTGCAGGGCCAAGGAATTGCACAAAGTGCACTAAAACAGCTTCCGAATTATGTCAAACAGCATTTTCCAGAAGTGGATGAAATTGTTCTTTCCGTAAACTTCAAAAATCCTAAAGCAATTCATGTTTATAAGAAAATAGGATATAACGATACAGGACGTGTTATCGGCGGTAATGCCGGTCCGCAACATGTTATGTCTTATCACATAGATTAAGTGAGCACAAAAGTGTTCACTTAATTTTTTGAATAATTTTTGTACATTGACTCTCTTAATGGACTTCTATATAATCGGAACATATTTGCGTTTTTCGGAGGTGTAAATGTGAAGAAATATCCCATCGCAATATGGATGCTGGCTATCGGCGCATTCGCTATCGGAATGACAGAATTCGTCATTATGGGTTTGCTTCCAAATATTGCGCATGATTTTAAAGTAACAGTGAGTCAAGCAGGTCAGCTGATCACAGGCTATGCTTTAGGTGTGGCAATCGGCGGTCCGATTTTAGTCATGCTCACGATCAAATTAAACAGAAAATATTTACTGATTTTGCTGATGTCTATTTTTATTATCGGCAACATCGCCGCATCATTCAGTACAAGTTACGGTTTCATGATGACAGCACGAATTATTACTTCCCTTGCCCATGGTTCATTTTTCGGCATCGGTTCTATACTTGCGGCTAATATGGTTCAACCTCAATATCGTGCAAGTGCAATGGCACTGATGTTCATGGGCCTTTCACTCAGCAACATTTTAGGTGTACCCTTTGGCACCTTAATCGGCCAAAATTTTGGATGGGCTATGACATTTATTGTGATTGCCATTATCGGCTTTTTAGCATTGTTAGGTATTATTGCTTTTGTACCTAACCCTAAAGCAGCATCCCAATCCTCTGTATTGAATGAGCTGAAGATCTTAAAAGAGAAACGTTTATGGCTGACTTTAGCAGTAACGCTCTTCGGCTTCAGCAGTGTTTTTGCATATTTCACTTACATCTCTTCTATTTTGATAGATGTATCGCACATTAAAGAAAGTCTGATTTCCTTTATGCTGATTATTTTCGGTGTGGGTGTCACATTAGGTAATATGATCGGCGGAAAACTGGCAGACTGGAATTTGAACAAAGCATTAAAACTGATTTTCAGTGTCTTTATTCTTTATTTCATTGTGCTGTATTTCATTCAAATGAATGGCATTATTATGGTTTTAGGTATTTTCCTCTTTGGTGTGATCGGCTTTAGTATGAGCCCTTCACTGCAATTTAAAAGTACCATTATTTCACAAGATGCTCCGACATTAGCAAGTACGCTTAACCAATCGGCATTCAATTTGGGCAATGCTTTAGGCGCATTTGTCGGCGGACTCGTAGTCACGCATTTGCCTATTGCTTCTTTAAGCTTGATCGCTCCATTGCTGACATTAATCGGTTTAATCTTTTTATTGATTTCCATCCAAGTAGACAAACAACACCCAGATACAGCGTCATAGTTTATTATCTGCCTTCATGTTATACAACATGGAGGCTCTTTTTGATTATCCGCTAAAAAAGGCAAAAAAAAGAGACCCGATTGGGTCTCTAATTGCCTGGCAACGTCCTACTCTTGCGGAACGTAAGTCCGACTACCATCGGCGCTAAAGAGCTTAACTTCTGTGTTCGGCATGGGAACAGG